>CAZVXJ010000073.1:0-11703 GCA_964631675.1 uncultured Alphaproteobacteria bacterium | reverse complement strand
ACGGCGAAGGTTTGCAGCACGAAGACGGACACTCGCACTTGCTCGCCTATCCGCTGCCGACCTGCATGGCTTACGATCCGGCCTATGCCTACGAACTTGCGGTGATTTTGCAAGACGGCATCACACGCATGTACAAAAACGGCGAGGATATTTTCTACTACATCACGGTGATGAATGAGAATTACGTGCATCCCGAAATGCCCAAAGGCGCGCGTGAGGGAATCCTCAAGGGAATGTACAAACTGCTGGAGCCGAAAGATGCGAAGAGAAAAGCACAGGCGCATCTCCTCGGCAGCGGCACGATTCTGAATGAAGTGATCAAAGCGCAGGAGATTCTTGCGGAAAAGTACGGGGTGAACGCGGACGTGTGGAGCGTGACGTCGTATAAGGAACTCTACAAAGACGCAACCTCGTGCGACCGCTGGAATATGATGCATCCAACCGACACGCTGCGTGTGCCTTATATTTCGCAGTGTTTCCAAGACGAAACCACACGCAGTGTGCGCAGTGTGTTTGTTGCCGCGAGTGATTATGTGAAAGCACTGCCCGATTCGATTGGCCGCTGGCTGCCCGGACCGCTGCATTCGCTCGGAACGGACGGTTTCGGTAGAAGCGAATCACGCGCACAGCTTCGCAAATTCTTTGAAGTGGATCGCAATTGGATTGCATATGCGACGCTGTTCCGGCTCGTACAGTCCGGTGAACTCAAAGCCGATGTGTTGAAAAAGGCGATGAAAGAGTTGGAGATTGATCCGGCGAAAGCGGAGCCGGTGAGTGTGTAAGAACAAAGAGACACACAGACAAGCCGACACTCCGACATTGATTTGTCCGCACGGCTCGCCGTTGTGGGTCTCCAGACCCGCAATGGCAAAGATTCCGGGCACGTGAAGACACGTGCCTCGGCGAAGAAGAGTTAAGAAAGAGGAGACTTTCCATGCTGCTCGCGATATTGCTCACATTGACACTCGCCCTAACCGCGAGCGCGCAACTCCTTACCTTGGAACTGGATCAAGTAATTGAATTGCCGTCGCCAATTGCGATTTGGGATGTAATTCCTGATGCAGAGGGAAATTATCTTTGGGTGAATGCGGTGGAGATAAATGACTCGATCACACGCGTGTATTGGAGTCATGCCGGTGAAAATTTTGATTCCCTCGATTTTGATTGGCATGATCCGGCCTCGATTTTTGCGTTCTGGGGACAGGACAATGACCCGTGGATTGTCTTGTGTTGTTCAAATGTCGTCCACGGAATCCAGAATTATACGAAAGCTCAGGTGTTTCAACTTTCGAACGGAAATCCCGTGTCTTCCGTTTGGGAGTGGAATTATCAATGGTATGGCCCTCCTCCCGGTTACGTTTCTTGGACAAAGCGAGGGCACGTACTTAGAAGCCTTGCCTTGGTTCCTCCACCTCCGCAGGTATCGACTTCTGTTACAGGGTTTGTGAGCTATCTGTATCAAGGTTCCTCAAATGACGGCGGTTTCAATACCTCTTGGGCACAATCAGCAGGCTTCTTGGTGTCAAACATGTTGGGTGAATATCGTTACAGCTCGCACTCAGTTGCTGCCTATGCCGATTTTGTTCAAAGCGATGCGACGATCTATTACTGCTCAGCCGGTTGGTACCATAGCAGTCACAGCAGATCGGGACAAACCTGGGTGGATAATCGTGCATACACGTTTATTGGTGATTTGACTCTAGATCAACTTCAGCCGCTTTTGTTTGATTATTTCGATTGTGAGGCGGAAGGATGGTGGCCGGGATGTAATGCCTTCCAGGTTGCATCCATTCTTGACGAGCAGTCACACTTTCCGATCGTGGTGATTCCGAGATTGAATGCACTGACCGGCTATTCGTTGAGCCAGGCCGATACGCTGTCGTGGGCTGTTTCAGGAATGTATCGCGCGGCTCATGCTGCCGATGTCATACCGGAAATGGCAGGTGAGGAGATCTTGGGATATCGCGTTCAGGACACTTGGCTTCACGTATTTCGCCCTCAAGACGGTTATTGGTATGGAGTAACCACGGCAATTCCTCCACCAATAGGACCAATGCGTATTGTTAGTCGCCATCATGATGATTTTCGCCGATTGGCTGTGCAATCCGGTGATCAGGTTCGTCTTTTCCGTTTCGGCGAGTATCTTGGTGCGCCAAACACGATGACCGAACTCACTTCTAATCTAACCCTCCATCCCGCCTTCCCCAATCCCTTCAATCCCACAACCGAGATTGCATTTGATCTGGCGAGACGCGCGCAGGTCACACTTACCCTCTTCGATGTGAATGGAAGAAAAGTCGCCACGCTCGCGGATGAAGTGATGAGCGCGGGAAGTCATTCGCGCGCATTCGACGGCAGTGGCTTTGCCTCGGGAGTATATCTTTATCGTCTTGAAGCCGGAGATGAAAGCCGCGCAGGGAAGATGGTTTTGCTGAAGTAGGAAAGCAAGCCCCCCCCCGCCCCCCCGCTTGCGGGGGGAGTTGAGTCAAGAGTGCAAGCAGGGGGAGTTAAGTCAAGAGTGCAAGCGAGGGGAGAGGAGTCAAGGAAACCATGCGCTGCGTGTAGCGCCGCACGGATGTGCGCTTTCGCCATTGCGGGTCTGGAGACCCACAACGGCGGACCCCCCGACCCCCTCGGTTCACGGATGGATTCAAGTCAAGAAAACCACACGCAGTGTGTAAGAAATGCCGGCTCGCCGCAATCTACCTTTCATAAACCCCACATTATTCTTTGGAGAAACGCGTGAAAATGAACCCGACCCGTATTAGGAAATCCCGTATGCCCTTTTTCGTCCTGACGGCACTGGTGCTGATGGGAGCATTGAATGTGTCCTTCGGAGCTACCCGGTTTTGGGCACCCCTGCAAGGAGCCACCCTTCGAACGGGCAGAGTCTTTGTCGTGAAATGGGCCCCAGGGGTTGAAGAAATCAACCGCCATATTCGCTATGAGATCTGGCTGTCCAATAATGGAGCAGCTTTCACGATGATCCACAATCATATCACCCAATGTGATCCAGACCACCCTGGAGCTGACACGACCTGGAAGTGGCTAAGTCCCGGACCCGTCGGCACCAACATGCGGCTCAAAGTAAAAGTGTATGAAGATGATTTTCTGGTCATGCAGGCCAATTCTGGCGCGTTCACGATACAAGCGGCCGCCGCGAGCACGGAAGATCAAGAGAAAGCCGGCATCGGCGACGACGTGGTGAAGCCGGAGAAGCCAATCGGCGAGGTGTCTCCGATTGAACCGCTGCCCGTTGACCCGGGTCGGGATGTTAAGGCAGTTGAGGACCACCAATCTTTGGATGTGATTGTGCCCGGCCTGCATGTGGTGATTCCCAACGGCGGCGAAGTCTACTCGAAGGGTCAAAAGGCCCGCATCGAGTGGAAATGTGATCAGGCAGTCATCAATTACAGCATCATGCTTTCGACGGACGGAGGCGAGACCTGGAGTTCGCTGGCAAAGAACCTGTCGCGCAGTCAAACTTCGTACGACTGGAACGTCAAGCAGGGCAATGCGCAGGACTGCCTGATAAAGGTCGTAGGAGCTCAGGCCAAAGGAAAGACGCTTGAGGACCAGAGCGACGACGCCTTTCTGATTATTCAGAAGCAACGCGGCCCGCTGAATGAACCGACACCGAAGTAAATATTCCTTTTTTTCATCCGCGGCGGAATGTGTCTGCACATGCCCCGCGAAGATTCCGGGCACGTGAAGACACGTGCCTCGGCGAAAGGAAACTAAGTACATCAACCACTTTCTAACCAGAGAAGACATGATGAAACACCAGATGACTCTCGTTGCCGCCGTTGTTCTTACGCTTAGCGGGCTCGTCAGCGCGGCAACACTTGCCATACGGGCGCCTCTTGCTGGAGCCTCGGTTCAGGAGGGCTCAAACTATACCATCAGATGGGCCTTACAGCCGTCTGCCACAGCGACCGACTCTTTCCAGATTCGGCTGTCCGTAGACGACGGCGCATTCAATAGAATCGGAGTACGGCCCGGGACTGCGGGCAACGAGGACACGAGTTGGGTTTGGCGCGGCATCAGCCCGTTCAGCGATAACCTCAATATCAGAGTGAGGGCCTTTGCCGGAGGGAGTGAAATTGCGGCTGCCACCAGCGGTACTTTTGCGGCTACGCGAGTCGCCAGGAAATCCGCAACTGAGGGAGAACAGAAAGGCATTGTTGCTCCAGATACCAAGGCGGAGGAGAAAGCCGATCAGCCGATCATGCATCCGCCGGATCGCGGTGCACCGCCCAGAGATGAAACCATCATAGCCGAGCCGAAGCAAGATCAGCCGATTATGCACCCGCCCGATCGCGGGGATCCCAAGCGCGATGAGCAGGTGACTCCGGGCGACGTAACCGTACCGGGCAGTCCTCCGGTCATTCCCGATCCCGGTCACGACAGGCCGATTGACGGAGGCCCGCAAACTGTGCTCAGACTTTCGACTCCCAATGGCGGTGAGACGATTGCCGTCGGCAGCAAGTACAACATTCAGTGGTCCTGCCCGCTGCCGGTGAAACAGTTCGACCTGCTGCTCTCTGTTGATGGAGGCAAGTCCTACATCACGCTGAAGACCGGCATCGACCCGCACACCTATTCCTTCGAGTGGACCGTGAAGGGCAAAGCAGCTGCGAACTGCCGCATCAAATTGCTGGCAGTGACAACGAGTGATACGGTGATGGAAGACTTAAGCGATGCACCGTTCTCCATTACCTCGAACCGGACGGCAAAGCCAAAGGATCGCGCGGCCGAGCGGCGCTAACCGCCTGATTCCTTTCCGGGAAGAAACAATAAGCCCCTGCGTATTTTTTTACGCAGGGGCTTCTTTTTTGTCCAGTGTGTGAATTCTCTACCAGTCTCCCGCCGCGACAAAGGCCGCCCACAGAAACGGATCGGCATTCTTTTTTTCCGCCCGCAATTTGGTAATTCTTGAAAGCATCGAGCCGCGCATGGCCTCCAGCGGCCCGCCCGGATCCCCGGCAAAAATTCCGCCCACCAGCTCCGCCGTCGACTTGTCATCAATCGACCACAGCGAACTGATCACTGTACGCGCACCCGCCATTTGAAAAGCGCGCCGAAGTCCGTAAACACCCTCGCCTGAGATTACCTGACCGAGTCCCGTCTCGCACGCCGACAGGAATACCATTTCCACGCCTGCAAGATTCAACCCCGCCACTTCCTCCGCAGTGACCACGCCATCTTCGCGCTCCGCCGAACTCTTTTGCTCGCCCAGCTGATTGGATCCGGCCAGCAGCAGTCCCGACATCAACAGCGGATTATCTGAAACGGTCCCGCCTTGCGCGATCGCTCCGCCTTTGCTTTGCAATTTGTGTTTGCACTCTTCAGAAATGTAAAATCCGTGCGTCGCGATGTGCAGCACGCGCTTCCCGGCCGCTTCGCGCTTGAAGTTATCTTCTGTCGCGGCGGTGTCCGTCATCGTCAGCACCGGTTCGCTCTGCCGCGATTTCCAGAGCGACACCACCGACTCCACCTCCGCCCGCGTACCGGGCAATCTCGCCACATCCATCATGCGCAGCGCCGCACAGCCGGAGCGGAAATGCAGCGCGGTTCCCAGACCGGACAGCACCGTTCCCATGGTCGAACCACTCGCCGTGCTCAGACCGCTCATTCTCATGTCAAAATCCGGGTCACCAATGGCCAGTAGTCCCGAGCCGCTTGCGCCGTGCTCTTTCAATCTCACCAAATCGCGGCCCGACGACAGGTAGTGCAGCGCGTATTGCTCAATCAGAAACTGATTCTGGTCGTTCAGCAAACTGGCAAACGATACCAGACTCAGATTTCCATCCGGCGCAATGAACACCGTCGAAGCATTCTCGAGATAGCCCGCCAGCGGCCGCCATACTTTTGAATACACGCCTTCAGAGAGCAGCGGATATTCTGCGGGAACCCTTTGCCGTGGATTCTCAAAGTATCTGCGATACCAGAAAATCGCCGTGTCAATTTCGGAGGCCGCTCCCAGCGGCAACACGGCAATCCCCACTCCCTGCCGCAGTACGACGGCCAGATACCGAGACTCGAACCGTTTCATGCTCTCGCGGTGATCGTAGCGGACAAATTCCACCAGCGCGGCATTCGCGGGCAGATTTTGCAGAATTTCGTCGGGGCCGGTGGCAGCCGCCTCGCGTTCGCGCGTGAAAGACTCACTTCGCTTGGCCAGATCGGCTTCCAACCGCTCTTTCAGCGCGGTGGCATTCGCCACTTCCTGCTGATAGTGCTCGAAATCGTCATACGGCCCGTCCACATACAGCTTTGAAAGCGCAAATCGTGCCAGCTTAAGCGAATCCGCAATCGCCCGCGTCTCCGAATCTATGGGCTCGTTCCAGAACTTGTTGCGCGTCAGCATCGCCTCGGTGACACGGCCCTTTCCTGCGAGCGCAACTTCGGCCACCGCACCACTCGACGACATGGCACTTTCCGCAGTGCCCGCCAGAACAGTCAGATAGTTCGATGTTTCGAGGTCGAACAGCTCCGAGTATTCCAGAGCACTCTTTTCGGTGAGAACCGCGAAACCGTCTTCGAACATTTGTCGGCGGATTCGCCATGCCCGGCTCTGCAGCCGCTCGGCCAGAGCAGGATTATTGCGCCGCTGCTGAACGAGTGCCCGATTTGAAAGTGAAGCGGCGACATCCGGATGCTCTGACCCCAGCGCCTTTTCACGAATCTTCAGCGCCTGCTCAAACAGGGCATCGGCTTCGTCATCGCGCCCCTCTTCAAGGTACAAAGCCCCGAGATCATCGAGGCCATCGGCATAATCGGGATGGTCCGGGCCGAGCGCGGTTTCCCATATCTTAATCGCCTTCTGATGCAAGGGCTCGGCTTCGGCGAAGCGATCCTGGTTCCAATAGAGAATCGCCAGATTGTTAAAGCTCGACGCGACATCGGGGTCATCCGGCCCGTAGAGCGATACCTGAATCGCATTCGCCTGACGGTACAGCTTTTCGGCTTCGGCGTATTTCTCCTGATGCGTGTACACCGCCGCAAGATTATTCAAAATCGTCGCGAGGTCGGGATTGTTCTCTCCGTCCGCGTGCCTGCTGATCATCGCCGCTCTTTGAAACAGCGGCTCCGCGTCACTGAACCGGCCCTGCGCTGTATAGAGTCCGCCCAGATTGCTTAGCGTTGCAGCGACGCTTGCATGGGAATCCCCGAGTGCACTCTCATAGATGTGCAGTGCCCGGGTATGCAAATCTTCCGCCGTGCGGTAGTCTCCCTGATCCTCCAGCAGCAGAGCAAAGTTGACCAGCGTTTCCGCCACTTCCGGATGATCTTCACCCAATGTCCGTTCGCGAATGCCGAGCGCCCGTGCATAGTCGGCGTTGGCTTCGTCAAAGCGGCCCTGAACGTTCGCAATCGTCGCCAGCCCCGTCAAGCCAAGCGCCACCGTTGGATCATCCGGTCCCAGTGCCGTTTCATTGATCTGCAGCGCGCGCCGAAAATAAACTTCCGCTTCCGGCATACGGCCCAACGTCGTGGTAATCCGCCCGAGATTGTTCAATGTCTGCGCAACATCAGGATGACCGGGACCCAGCATTCGCTCGCGCATCGCCAGTACGCGCAAATGAGTGGATTCCGCAGCTTCGAAATCGCCGAGGTCATCCAATGTCAGCGCCAGGCTGTTCAGCGTTCGCGCCACCAATGGGTCTTCCGTGCCCAGCACTCTCTCGCGAATCGCGAGCGACCTGCGAATCAGCGGTTCGGCTTTTTCAAGTTCACCGAGCCGCCGGTTGCAGTCGCCCAGCACGTGCAGCGCGCGCGCCACACTGGTGTCTTCCGGGCCAAAGGTCCGTTCGGTATATTCCAGCGCCTGATTCGCAAGCGCCATGGCCTCTTCATATTGTGCCGCCTTCCGCAGTGAATCGGCCACTATCAGCTGCGTTTGCCATTCCGCCAGCGGCGCTGCGGGCGGTTGGGCATTCAACAAACTGCCAAGCAATATACTCGCCGCAATCGCTTGCGCGAGACGTTTTCGCATCACCGGGTATGGGTCCCTTTCACGTGTTGTTTTGTCTTTCTGATCTTGCTGTCCACCGGAATCGAGTTGGAACTACCTGAGGCGGCGGGCGTAGAGATGCTCCCATTTCCGGGATTTCTCACCGACCCCGCACCTTCAACTCCGATCGCGACCACCTCGAAGAATCTCATGTGAGCATCTTCGTTCACCGGAATGTGAAATACAAAACTGGTGTCGGGTGTGCTACCAATCTGGAGCCACGTTCCGCCGTTTCCGGTCGGTGCGTAGCGTGAAAAGACCTGATATTCGGCCACGGTGATTTCCCGGCCCAGTGAGTCCACGTTGACCGGTGTCCAGGACAATGTCACTTTCCGGCCCGGCGGATCAACCGACGCGGCGATCACCAGGTCCATGATGCCCGCCGAGGGAGCCGCGGGTGATAGATAAACTATGTTCTCACCCTGTGCTTTCATCGCTTCAACGTGCCCGACGCTGTCCGTTGCCAGCGAGAAGAATTGATAGTCATTTCTGAGCTGGCCGCTGAATTCGGCAAACGTCTCAGTCAGTCCGGTCTGGTAGACTTCAAATGGGCCGCCGTTGGCGGAAACGTACAGCGAATACCGCTCGACACCAGTGCCACCCGGATCATCCTGTCCGCTCCAGCTGAGTAGCACCGTGGAGTCGTTCAGCACGACGACATCGCTGTCCATTTCGCTGACCGGCGCGCCCGCATCCAGAGCATTGGAGACGATGTTGGTGATGATCGGCTCGTTCAGGTCAAATGTAATACTGGCTCTGGCCGATGTCACGGTTCCGGTCGGATTCGATTGGTTTGGCCGCAGTGAAAAACTCACAAAGCCTTCACCCTGATGCAGCAGCGAGTCATTGACAGGCAGGAATCCAATTAGCGGATTCAGCGGCTGAAGTCCGGTGGCCGGATCGATACTCTGCATCGTCCAGAAGGCCCGTCCGGTGTTCACGTCCACTCCGGCGGAGATATCCACAAAAATACCAAGTGAATCGCGAAGGTCAAGCCGCTCGCTCCAGAACGCGCGGTTCTCCGGAACTTCAAATACCATGTTATTGAAGCCGAACCGGCCAATGTGAAAACTGTTCGGATTCATTGCATCATGGATATCATGCACAATGCGCACCGATTGAGCCGGAGCGGTGGCACGGGACGGATCATTTTCAAAGTGAACGGTGTAGTGGAATTCATCTTCATTGGCCATCCAATGTGCGTCACCCACGCCTTCCGGTCCTGAAATGTTGTTCGGGTCTTGGCTGCCGATGATTCGGATGACAATGCGGCGTCCATCCCGCATTCTATCATCGATGGTGGAGATAAGTTCCTCTTCGGTCACTCCTGATTCATATTCTCCCAGCAAGTCCATCTCAGCACCCACCGAAACCTGACTCGTGCGCAGCCACGTACCGACAACTTCCGTCACTCCGCCAAACGGCACGCCCGCTTCCACAGTCAAAGGTGAAGGATCGTGATAGACCAGCCACATCGCGTTGTCGAGTGAGGAGATGCACTGGTCATCGCAGGTCAAACAACGGTCCGTCAGCGCGCTGAATACCGGATGTTCGCAGTAACACAGCTCGTCATCTTCGCGCAGCGCAAGATTCTGCCGGATTCGCTCGGCTAGCGCGCCCATTTCGAGTTCAGGAACGGGTCGCATGCTGAGCCTGTGATAGTAAATCAGGCTGCGATTGTCCCACGTCGTCACCGGACCGGACTGCAATTCGTCAAGGTCAA
The DNA here is from genome assembly GCA_964631675.1 of uncultured Alphaproteobacteria bacterium. Lineage (GTDB taxonomy): Bacteria > Electryoneota > RPQS01 > RPQS01 > RPQS01 > CAZVXJ01. Next base: position 1,963 of record CAZVXJ010000073.1, on the reverse strand, counting down.
AAATCTGAATTTTTCCAATGCCCGTGCTGCTTTGACCCTCAGCATCTTCAGGCATAAAGGCGGGAAACAGTGCGACGTGATTGTCGTCAATTCGCACGCCCCACGCATCTCCGGTTTCTGAACTGTCCGCAGTGGTGGTCCGGAAATAGTCCACGTATCCCGGACAGCCCGGCGCCCATTCGTCCAGCATGGACGGCGATGCATTCTCACACGGCGGCCATTCTGATCCCGAGAGTGCTCCGCTCGCATCGGATGCAAATGTCAGCAGTTCGCCCAGATACTCCGACTCAAATCCCAACCGGTCATCCGGTGCGATAAATGAGATTCCGAACGATGACAAGCCCACATCCTGAGTCCGCAGGGACATGGAAAGCGTCTGTGTTTTGCCGGCAGGAACATGAAGCATCAGCCCTTCGATGATCGCATTCGATTCCGGGAAGGTGAAACTCGGCTGGCCCTCCAACCTGTATCCCACGCCCTCCGGAAGCTCGGCAAGCAATCGGGCATCCACAAAGTCAACATTGCCCGTATTGTGTGTTTCGATGTCGAAGTTGTAGCCTCTGTCCGTTCGCATCAGGCTGGGACCATCCACACTCAGCTCCACGGACTCGATCTTGAGCACCACCTGGAATCCTGCGGGAAGCATACTCACCGATCGCTCGCCGTCCGAGGCGGAGAGATCATATTCACCCAACTCGACGTCGCGCAGATCCCAGTTCACCGTTGCTTCGGTGCGATTCTTTACACTCATGACCACGCCGTCAATCGTGGTGTCCGGCGAAATCAACTGCACGGTAAGCCCCTCATCGAAACCCGCACCGCGAATGGTGGCGGTCACCGTTCCGCCCGCTCCACCTGCCGAGGGATAGACCGAAAGCAGCGTGAACGGCATGGCCGTCACTTCCACGGTCAACTGTTCAGTGGGTGAGGAAAGCGGCAGCGAGCGCGCGGTTGCCATGATGTAACAGGTTTCCAGTTCGGGCGACGCGACCAGCAGCTCCTGCATTGGTTGAAATGGAGCGTCGGCTCTGAATTCGGCATCCAGCACCGAAGGCACTTCGCCAAATGATGCGTACAGCTCATTCATCGACCCGCCGACATCGCTTTCAATCGTGAATCGCAGGTCCATGTCGGGCACCGATTCCGCGCTGAAATAGGCGGCTTGATCCGCACTCAAAGTAACGGTCACGGGAGTATTAAGTTCCAACTGCCGCACTGTGACGGCCACCGGTGAAGCGGACGCCCCGATGTTGTTGGTGTTGTCGGTTTCGCGGATGTTGTTCCGCAGATCCGTGCGCACAATTGCATGATAGGATCCGGGAGATACACCCGGCATGCGCCCGCCCAAATCACCATCCTCGCCGGAACGATTTCCGTCTTCATCCAGAGTTCCGGATGGATCCGTGCGAATGGCACGCGACACGTTCACCCGCGTCTGCAGAAGCAGAACGCCTCCGGGAGAAATATCGACGGATCGGCTGCCGAAACCCATCATCGGATCGCCGATGTCCCACGTTGTATCCGTCGAAAAATAGACACCGTCGCGCAAGTAGCCGGTCGCCGAATTCGTTCCCTGATTCACCAGATTCCAGCTCACGGTGACGCTATCACCGGGGTAAGCGGAATCCGGAACCATGATGTCCGTCACAATCAGGTCGGCCGGATCGGCCAATAGCAGCAGGACGGTTTCATTGTCCGTGTTATTGACTTCAATGTTCTGTTCGAAGATGACGTTCGCATAATCCGTCTTCAAAATCAGGAAATAGTTCCCCGAGGCATAGGGCGGGATCTCTGCACTGTCACTGATCGTGTAGTCTTCACCTACCATGAGCGGCAACGTCCGCTCCACGGTGAGCAGTCGTGTGTCCGTGGAATCCAAAACCGCATTGAGCGAGAGATACACGGCATCCGACCACGGGATGAGATCGCCCTGACCATGCTCCAGGACACGAGCCGCTTGACC
>CAZVXJ010000072.1:0-11767 GCA_964631675.1 uncultured Alphaproteobacteria bacterium | reverse complement strand
CGTGCCATCGAGGTTGCTTTCGGGATCGACATAGCCGATCCGTGGCCCAATTCCTTTAGGGCCAATACTCGAGGCGGCCATTGCTGGAATTGAAATCAGAAGGCAGGAAACCAAAAGTCCAATAATTAATGCTCCGGCTTTACGCATAGGTCCTCCTGGTGGATGAGATTCTGGGTTCAGAATTTATGTTACAGATAATATGCGAAATGCCAGACAGTAATGCAAGTCCTATTTTTGGGGCTTAACCGCCCGGAACTTGGCCGACACCACGGCACTTGCGGCTTCGCGCTGCAAATCTGCCTCCATTCCAATCAACCCTACATCATAGCCGGTCTCATGCACGATAGAAATGTCCGAGAAACCAGCCTCTCGCAGCATGCTCAGATATTCGTCCTTCAGCGACGCCCCGGCAACACATCCAACGTAAGCCTCCACCGAAGCACGAAGGGATGGAGAAAGCGGACGGGTTGTAACAAGGTCCGAAAGCAGAACTCTTCCACCGGGCTTCAAGGCGCGAAACGCCTCGCGAAAGACTTGTGGTTTGTCCGGTGAGAGATTGATCACGCAGTTAGAAATGACAACATCAACAGAATGGTCAGCGACAGGCAGATGCTCGATCTCGCCCATGCGAAACTCCACATTCGCGGCACCGATAACTTTGGCATTGGCGCGGGCCTTTTCGATCATGCTCGGAGTCATCTCTACGCCGATCACACGGCCCGCAGGTCCAACCGCCTTTGCCGCGATAAACGCATCGAAACCCGCACCACTGCCGAGGTCGAGGACAGTCTCACCTAATAGAACGTCGGCATGCTCGAGTGGGTTTCCGCAGCCAAGACCAAGGTTGGCGCCTTCCGGAGCGGATTTCAAGTCTTCTGCGCGATAGCCGATACTGAGTGCGACCTCCGTCACATTGTCCACGCCACCGCAGCAACTGGGTCCGCAACAGCTACGCTCACCGCGTGCAACTTCACCGTATTTCTCGCGTACGACGGCGCGAACATCTTCTGTCGTCGTGTCCATAGTTTGTTTCCTTTCGGGAGTAGATATTGAAAAGTTGGGAATCGCTGGAGTGTTTATAGGTTACCCAGCAGTCCCTCGAATTGGTTCATTGCCGTGGGATTGATACAATAGCAGGTGCGAGGACCGTCAATATCACCCTGGATCCATCCTGCCTCTTTGAGTTTTTTGAGATGTTGCGAGATCGTGGATTGCGCCAGTGGAAAAACGTCTACGAGACTGCCGCACAGACAGCCGCCGCAGTTCTTCAGGTATCTCAAAATCGCAACACGCACGGGGTGACCAAGCGCACGCGCCAGTCTGGCGATGTCTTGATCTTCAGGAGTCTCCCGGACTTTCGGGGATGATATCGGTAATTGGGTCATGGTGTCCTTAAATCGCTTATCGTAAATATACGATTTATAAGCCTTCAAGTCAATAGCTCACGACTTATGTATAATATTGATAATAATCAATATACATAAATGACCCATAATTTCGCGGAGAGGAATCCGGGGTAGAAAAGTCTCGCCCTGAGAATCCTGCACCAATTGTTCGGAAAACTCGCTGTTTGTGCTTTTCGGGGGTGACCGGGACTCTTGCGGTCGGTCGCATCAGAGCGTATATTAGCATAGACAGGTGCCCTACTATCCAGACCCATTATAGACACGCATGAAAACGTTGATCACTGCCGCAAGCATCCTCTTGAATTGCCTGTTCGTCTTTGCTGAATTGCCCGACGAAATCGAGGAAGCCCGCGAGAACCCACCTACGTCACCGGCCCACTTCCACGAACTGGAAAGCCAGCGGTACGCGCGAATTTTTGAATCCGCACGGGACCGTGAGACCAATCTGGATGACCACCCGGAATATGACATCAAGTATTATGACCTCTTCTTCGATGTTCGCAATTTCCTCGGAAGTGTGTTGTATGCAAACGGCAGGGTCATCGCACAAGTTGAAAGCGGACCGCTGACGACCTGGACGCTGGATCTTTGTTATGATCTCTCCGTCGACTCAGTGATTGTAGCGGGATTACCGCGGGCATTCAGCAGGACTCCACAGCATGAACTCCGGATCACATTGGACCGGGCCTACAATACGGGTGAACTGGTCGAGACCAGAATCTACTATCACGGTAATCCTTGTGCCACGGACGGTTTGAATTCGTGGCAATGGTACACCAGAACGGTAAGCGGTAGCCCAATCTACGCAGTCCACACACTCTCTGAGCCCGAGGGATCCCGTGACTGGTGGCCAAACAAGAATTTCCCGTATGACAAAGCCGACAGTGCGCGGATATCCATTCTATGTTCAGACACACTGACCGGCACTTCGAACGGTGAACTCGAATCGGTGACAAACGTCGCGCCGAACTCGAAGCTCTATGTCTGGCAGGTGCGAAATCCCATCTCCAGCTATCTGATCACCATTAATGTCACAAACTACACGCATTTTCCTGACTGGTACGTGGCCTTGAACGGCGATTCTGTGCCGATCGATCACTATCCCTATCCCGAACGGCATGCACAGGCGGTCGAGAGCTGGAACGTATTGCCGGATATGATGGAGTTCCTGGCGTCAAAATTTGGCGAATATCCGTTTGCCAACGAGAAGTATGGTCACACCATGTTCAATTTTGGCGGGGCGATGGAGCACCAGTGCAACACGTCCTACGGCCGGAGTATAACCAATGGCGCTCATACTTACGATTACATTGTTGTGCATGAGGCAGCCCATCAGTGGTGGGGAGACTGTGTATCACCTGAAGCATGGCCGGACATCTGGTTGAACGAGGGCTTTGCGGCATACTGTGAAGCGCTGTGGTGGGAACATGTTGCGGGTTTCGATTCACTCAGCGGCTACATGACCTCATATCTGGGCAATGAAGTGGTAGATCCGTCAGGTCCGGTCTACAATCCTGCGGACTTGTTCAGTTCGAATAACGTCTATGACAAAGGAGCGTGGATTCTCCATATCCTGCGCGGCGTGATTCGCAACGATTCGGTATTTTTCGCAATTTTTGCCGAATATCGCAGCCGCCACGAGTACGGGGCTGCAAACACGGCTGAATTTCTGGATGCGGCCTCAGATGTCGCCGGCTTCGATGTCCTGCCCTACGTTTCGCCCTACCTCTATGAAACCGACCGCCCCAGCTACACGCGGTCGTACGGAACAGGCTTGGTAGACGGAGTGCTTCGTACCGTGGTGAGGATTAATCAAATCCAGGTAGCACCGGTTCCACTGTTTCAGACAAAGCTGGATATCAAATTCACAGGCGGCGGAAGTCCAACATATACTGTAGAAAATTCACTGGCGCGCGAGAAACACTTTTTCGATTTGGGTTTCACTCCAACCGGAGTAACCATAGATCCCGATGACTGGGTGCTCAAGTATGTAACCAACGTCTCACTCCCGTCGACGATCCTGAATACGGCGCTCAGCGCGGGTGTTGTCGGACAGCCTTACGCGGATACGATGGTCGTCGTCGTCGGTTCGGGCACTCCCACTTGGACCCTTATAGCGGGAGTACTTCCAGTCGGAGTAAGTATGGGCGTGAATGGCATTCTCTCCGGTAGTCCAACCGAGTCAGGCAATTTTCCTGTTTCAATTCGAGTTTCCCGTTCTCCCGGCGGCGCCGACACCTCGGCTTTTGTAATTTCAGTCTTGCCGCCATTGACAACGCCGGAATTTCTAACCATCACTGCCATCTCGGACCAAGTTGTTCGGCTCGATTGGTCGGAATCCCCAGAAGCAACTTCCTATAATGTGTGGCGCGCAACATCAGCAGATATGAGTGACCGCTTGCTGATTGCCACAACTCTTGCGGAAACGCATACGGATTCCACGGCAACCGTGAACGCGACCACTCCTCTTGCAATTCGGTTCTACGAAGTGACATCGGTAAGGTGAGTGCCAGCTTGTGCACTTTGTCCACGCAGGACAATTTACGATAATCGGGTAAAATGATAAACCCCGCCTAAGCAGGCGGGGTTTACTTTTGCAATCAACTTGCTCGTGACTGAAATTGGAATTGCTCGCTCCTCCCTGTGAACGGATCCTATCATGAACCGGTCCTCAGAGGAGTCTGCCGCTGACACGCGAGAGAGGTAATTGCTACCCGTCCACGACTGTCACGCCCCGATTGCGCAGCGTTTGAATTTGATTGGGGCCGTTTGGTCCGAGCGGATTGTTGCGAATGTCGAGAAGATCTCCGGATGAGAAATTTGTGTTTGAAACGAGTGGGCCAATATCCACCACTTCATTGTTACTCAGATAGATGTTGCTGATTGAAGCCATTCCGGAAAACGCTCCGATACTCGTGATGGCATTATCTGTCAGATTAACAGTTTCCAGATGTGTTAGCGACACAATTCCGTTGATCGTCGTCAGATCGTTTCCGGTCAGATCAAGTCCCGTCAGATTTGCAAGCTGGCTGATGGCGCCTATCCCCGGCAATTCATTGTGCGCCGCACCAAGCCAACTCAGTGAAGCCAGACTTTGCAGCGGCCCATAGTTCCGAACACCGGTGGTGGAGACGCTCAACAACTGCAGGTTTTGAAGCCCCGTCAGAGGCTCAACGCTGCTGATGGGAGTATCGTCCGCATAGATTTGCGTGAGTCCCGCATTCCCCGACAGAAACGCGAAACTGCCGACGGTTGTGTTGCGAAACAGGATGATTCGCAGCATGGCCATCGAGCTCAAGTCTGGAATCGCACTAATCGGATTGCCATCCAGAATCAACTGCTCAAGTCCGGCATACTCGGTGATGTTATCCACATTCGCAATATTGTTGTCTGCAACATCGAGTGATGTAAGTCCGGAGAGATTGCCTGCAGCCGGAAGCACGCCGATATTGTTGTTTCGCGCCTCTATTTCTCGAATCTGGCTGAGTAATGTCAGCGGCGAGATATCAGCAATGTGATTGTCCGAAACATCGAGGCCGACCAAATTAGTCAACGATGCAAGCGGAGCAATATTGACAAGGCTGTTGGAATTCAAGAACAGCTGCTCAAGACTTGCCAGACTGTCCATGACGGGCAGAAGCGAAATATTGTTGTTGCGCAGATCCAGATTCAGCAGACTCGTAATCTGCTCGATGCCGTCGGCAGAGGACAGACTGTTCGCACTGAGATCGAGATTTTCTAAGTGCGTAAAGGCGCTCAGGTCTGCCGCCGTCCGCAAATTGTTGCCACCGACGAACAGGTCTTTCAAATTCGGCAAACCGGCTAACGGAGCGACGCTTGTCAGCAGGTTCTCCCGCAAATCCGCGAATTGGAGCGCGGTCAGGATTTCGCAGCCATCCAGCGCGCGAATTCCCGCACCGACTGGAGCAATCACGGTGATCGAGTCCAAATCAGTCGCCAATAGCGGATCGCCGGGCTGTTTTCCCACCAGATTGCGCAAGTAACTCTCCAGCGCCGGATCAGCGAAGAAGGCAATTCCATCATAAGTGTTGTCGTCTTTGTCGTTGCAGGAGTTCAAGCAAATGAGAGCGAACGCGAAGACGACGATCAGGCTGCTGCGTGTCATTTCAGTATTCCCCCACCAAGAGTTTGATTATGCGATTGCACAGCTGATAATATACAACAAAGCGGCCGGGTTGTCAAGAACCCGGCCGCAGCCCGTGAAGCGGAAATGAATTGATCAGTTATCCGTTGCGACAACATAATAGAACTGCTTCAGTGTCGAAGGAACAACATTGATGTGTGTGTATGACGAATCTGAGGTCGTAGTGAGCTGGGAGTAGGCACCGATTACATCGGTAGAAGAAAAGACGGTATAGCTGTCGACCGTCAGCGGGCACCCGTGAGTAGATTGTCGAATTCGATGCCAAGTGAGAACGACGTTGTTTCCCGAGCGGCGAACAACTACTTGCGGAGTTTGCGGACTGGATGTCCGGGATCCGGAAAGTGGAAATCTGACGCTTCCGCCCTGGGAATTGCTTGCGTCCGAGATGACTTGCAGGGTATCGAAGTATGCGCCATTCACCTGCGGTCTGAAAGCAACCGTAAGACTGCATGAGCTCATCTGGCCGGCATTCAGATTAAACGTTCCGACACATGAGCTTGTTACGGTGAATTGCGGTCCGCTAATTTGAAATGGTGATGTGACCGACAGCGGCAGAGATCCAAAGTTCTTCAAAAAGAAGACCTGACTCACAGAATCGGGACATTCAATCATGCCCACAGCCCAATCATAAACTGCTGCGGATGGATTCGTGCGAATCACAAGGCCCAAAACGCTGCTGGTTCCAGCGATGTTGAATGTAGTTGAGAGCCCGGTTGCAACATTGCCGCTCGTGTCAGCGACATTGTTTACATTTAATATGTAGGTGTTGGGACTTAATGGGTTAAACGTCAAGGTCACCTGAGCACGGTTTGGATTATTCCTGACCGCGCTAATAGGAGACCCCACTCCAAGATTCACAGAGTAGTTCGCAAGCACTTCTGCAGAAGGTAGTCCGACATACTCGTTGAAGAGTACATCTATCTGTGAATTCGAAATGGGCGTCGCGCTAACCAGTTGAGGCGGAGTGACATCAGGACAAATCGAGGCGGCGCCGGGAGTGCCCCGGTCACCATTCCACGAACCCGGCCAAATCGTATAGGCCTGGCACCAATTGGAGTCAATTGCCGGATTCAGATTCAACTCCTTGAGCTGAGCGCTTCGACCCACGGCGAAGCCCTGACCGGTGTAATCCAACTCGCACACCAGAGAGCCCTGATGATTGAACAGCCTGAGCCATTCGCCGGTGTTATCCAAAGACAGCCCCCAACCGGATGCACCGAATTTGTAGTCATAATTTTCGGGAATTCCGCCGTTACCGGCTGAGTCACCGCGTGCTGCAAAGACAAAGTATTGAGATGCAGCAATGTTGACTGCCCCCTCGATAGTGTCGCTGCCGGCGGCATCCGCGATTCTCCAGCCGGTCATGGAAACGGAGCTTGCAGTTTGATTATGGATTTCAAACCACTCACCCGAGCTGTCAGCCGCGCCGGCAAAGTTCGGGTCAGGCATGACCTCTGTGAACTTAATGTTTGGTACGGCATCAATTGTGAACAATCCGGCCGTTCCGACATCAACCGGATTTGCAGCCTGATCCTCCACGTTGACTACGCTGAGAAGATAGGTATTCGGAGTGATACCTACTCCGAATGTGAGGCGAACGACTCGTTGATCCGCCTGTCGAACGGCGGTTGTGGGCGACCCGACACCGTTATTGACGCTGTAATTTGACGGGACCTGCGATGTGTTAAGATCGACTATCTCGTCAAAATGCACGTCAATCATATTGTTGTAAACCACGGTAATAGCGGAAATCCCAGGCGGATCAATATCGCCGGTGCACGGCGTATTCGCAAGTCCGGGCGTGCATCGGCGATAGCGGGCGGCGCCAAAAGTATTCGCAGATATGTGCCATGCAGTCGGATTGGTGTTCCAAAGTGAGTCCGCGTGGCACTTTTCAATCGAGTAACCACTGTTGGCCGGAGCAAGATCAGGATAGACTCCCGAATGAGCTCCATCTACGAGTGTACCTCCTGTTTGGCCGGAATAGAGTGCTAGATTATCTCCGGCGTCATTCAAGTCGAATGTGATGTCATAGTGTGAACAAATCGCTTCACCGGTAATACCCGGCAGATCCACTGCACCCAATACCTTGTAGCCGTTCGCTGAAATTGTCGTACTCGCAGGCACAAGCCATCCGCCTTCTGCAGCACCGGGCGGATAGTTTGCAGCATCGATGAGGACCCATCCGGAGATATCGACAGTCGCGCCGGTTCGATTGTGAAGTTCCACCCACTCAATTTCACTGGACTGGCTGGTATCGTCATACATGATTTCGCTGATGACGACGATTCCCGGCGTAGTGCCGAAAAACACGGTGAAACTCTCGGATCGGTTGGTCGAATTGCCTGCCGTATCCTGTATTCCGCTGGTACTCAGGATGTAGTTGTTGTTGGGCAGGGTTGGTGTGGTGAGGTGAACAAGTCGATAAAGAGATGCATCGCGTACTGCCAGCGTGGGGTTTCCAATGCTGTTGTTTATGGAATAATTGGTTTCAACCTCCGCGCTGGCCAAAGTGACAGTTTCGTTGAAGTAGACATCTAGCGTAGTCGACGTAAGCACGACAACCGAATCGATATCCGGCGGTGTCGTATCGGGACATGGAGTGTTGGCGAATCCTGGCGTACAGTTTCTGTAGCGTCCCACCGACGCGAATGGATTGAGCGATACATGCCATGCGGAGCTGAGACTGCTCCAGGGTGCATTCGGGTTGCATTTTTCAATCGAGTTGCCGGAATCGTTGATTGCCTGATCCGGATAGCTTCCGGTTAGAGTACCGTCTACAAGCGTGCCGCCCGTTTCAGCCGTGTACAAAGCCAGATTGTCGCCGCTGTTGCTGAGATTGATCGATCCGAAATACTGGGTGCAGATGACCTCTCCGTCAAACTCGGGGATGGCTTGTCTTGCCAGGACGAGGAATTGGTTCGGTGCGATAGAAGTACCTGCAGGAATTCTCCATGCGCCTTCTGCATCGGGCGGATACGAGTTGTCATCGTGGATGATCCAGTTCGAGATATCAATACTACCGAGAGTTGTGTTGTGAATCTCAACCCACTCTACGTCCGACAGGGTGGTGTCATCATAGAGGATTTCGGTGATCACGACTGTGCCGGGCTGCGCATGAAGCGGCGTACAGAAGCAAACAGCTAATGCGGTGAAGAGAAAGGCAATAGTCTTTTTCATAGAGAATCCTTTATCGTAACATGGACGCCGAATTAGTTCAAGGTAAGGCTGAAAATTGGTATTGTCAACGGGGTCAGTCGGCGTAGCCAGCAGACCCTTCTATCCTCTGCTTTTCAGTCGCATGACACCGGATACTCAACCATAGCGGTATTGAGTTGTCTACCGATATAGTGACAGATGGACATGGGAGCATCAATTTGCGGCAGGTCAAAAGGTCACTTGAATTAGTGTCTAATTCTCGCTATATTTTAGTGGACATGAAGTTACGGTGCGGCTTCGGGCTGCTAAAACATTTGTTAGTACTGTCAGGGGGGCTCTTGCCGCTCTTCTGGGGTTGTGATGCGCCGAGGGACAATCCGCTGGATCCGCGGTCGGAGTTTTATGTGCCTCCTGTGGAATTGCCTCCCTCGCCGCAGTTCTGGGCCAGGGTGAGGTCGGTGCACATTTCCCGGAATTTTCCAACAACGGATGTCTACCAGGCTTCGGTCGAGTTTCGCGAAACGAACGGTGAGACGTTGGACTCGGCATGGGTACAGTTCAAGCAGACCAGCAGAGTGACGCTGGGCTACGATTCGGTTTATCATGTTTGGAGCGTAAGGCTATCCGCCTCGTTCTTCGGCGACCCCTACATGGAGACGGCAGTGGGATGGCCATTCCTGTTCACCGCCAAGAGTGATTCCGGTGAGTATGAGTTTGGACCACGGTATCTTGCCCGAGTCATCACGGGTACGCCGCGGGTCATCGCACCGGCGAACGAGGACACGGTGTCAGCGAGTCCGCTGTTAACGTGGGAACATTTCAGTGCCGGCTTTGCGTTTGGCTACCGCGCCACGGTCATCGATCCTTCAGGAATCACCGGGACGGATACCGTGTGGATTTCAGATTTGCTGCCTGTCACGCAGACCGAAATTCAGATGACGGACACGCTAATCTCCGCTCAGTACTATTGGACAGTTACCGTAGTTGACAGTTTTGAAAATGTCTCGCGGTCGAAGGAAGGTGAGTTTGTGGTGCTGGACTCTTCCCCACACTCGTTCAACAATTTCCCCCCACTGCGTGGGGGGATCAAGGGGGGAAATTGAGCAGCGGTATCATCAGCAGCGAGCAAATCCTTGCAGTGGGGCAGAAGCTGCTTGAACTTCGCCCGCTCGATGATGTACTGAATTCCGTGCTCGCGGCGGCAGTGGAAGCGATGCACGCCGAGACCGCGCTGATTTTGCTGCGCGAAAATAGCGAACTGACGGTCGCTGCGCAATATACTTCGCATCAAGGCGAGACGATTGGCGTGGAACGCATTTCATCTTCACTCTTGGAAGAGGCGTTTCAGAAGGGCGAGCCGGTGCTGACCGAGAGCGCGACGGGAGATCCGCGTTTTTCCGGGAAGTCTTCGATCATTATTCAGAAGATTCAGGCGGCGGTGATTATGCCGCTGGGAACCAGAGAGAAGATGACGGGCGCGATTTATCTGGATAGCCGCAGCGACCGCACGCAATTTCAGAAGGGCAATCTCGCGCCGCTGGCTACGCTGGCGGCGTTTTCCACGCTGGCGATTGAGAATGCACGTCGCTATGAACGCGCGCGGCGGGAGATTCAAACGCTGAAAGGCAAGACCTCGCGCGGCGCGTTAGTGGGATCATCTCCGGCGATGATGGAGCTCTATTCGCTGATTGAAAGAGTTTCGGCGAGCGATTTACCGGTGCTGATTACAGGCGAATCGGGCACGGGAAAGGAGTTGGTGGCGCGGGAAATTCACGACACGAGTGCGCGCGCGGAAAAACCGTTTATGGCGCTCTACTGCGGCAACGTGTCTCCAACTTTGTTTGAGAGTGAATTGTTCGGCCACAAGAAAGGCAGTTTCACCGGCGCGACGGCAGACAAGCAGGGATTGGTGGAGGCGGCCAAGGGCGGCACGCTGTTCTTGGATGAGGTGGCCGATATTCCGTCGGATTTGCAGACGAAACTCCTCAGGTTTTTGCAGGAGGGAGAGTACCGTTCAGTCGGCGATACGACAAATCGAAAAGCGGATGTGCGGATTGTGACAGCGACGAATAAAGACTTGCAGAAAGAATCCGACGCGGGCCGCTTTCGTAGTGACTTGTATTTTCGATTGTACATTCTGCCCGTGCATACTCCGCCGCTCAGGGAACGGCTGGCCGACATTCCGCATTTGGTGAAGCACTTCTTGGAAAAATACTCGAAGCAAAAACAGCCGCAGGCTGTCTCACCCGAGGCGGTGAAGAAGATGACTTCATACACGTGGCCGGGCAACGTGCGCGAACTGGAAAACTGTATCGCACGTGCGTTGGTGGTGTGCAAGGGTGATCGCATCGAGCCGGAGGATTTGCTGCTGCGCGACGAGCGACACATGATGGCGGATGATTCGACGTGGAAATCCGCAGAGAAAAGGCACATTCTGCATGTGCTATCGGTCTGCGGCGGGAATAAATCACGCGCGTCGGAGATGCTGGGGATTAGTAGGAGGTATTTGCATTACCGGCTGAAGGAGTGGGGGGAGGGGTGAACGATGAACGAGAAACGAGAAACGATGAGGGATTGAATCCTCGTGGCGCGGCGCTTGCGACGCTCATCGCCGAAGCGGGTTAGCACAACGAGTCGAATCGTACCACGTCTCACAAGCCGTGCGTTACCCGCCCGGAATCTTCTCCTTCGTAGGGACACGCGCACGCGCGACTTGTCAACAAAAGCAAAAAAACTACAGGAGTTCTAAATGTCGGATGGTTCCATTACGGCGACCACGCAAGATGGTCGCAAGATAATCTTGAGAGATAATGGTACTTGGGCGTTCGAGCAATTGCCAACTGTTGCCATAGAGAATGAACACTCGTTCCGCAAAACGAGATGGGGGATGTCCGTAGCAGATGTAAAAACTTCAGAGCCATTCAAGCCATTAAGAGATGAATCCGGTATACTCGTCTACGGAGAAGTATTGAATCAACTTCAATGCGAGCTGATTTATTTCTTCATAGAGAATCAACTCGTCAGAGCGAAATACCTT
>CAZVXJ010000071.1:0-11814 GCA_964631675.1 uncultured Alphaproteobacteria bacterium | reverse complement strand
ATCGCCGCGATCCGTGACTTTCGCAGCTTTTCATAACCCAGAGCCGTTGCGAACAAAATTGCGAATACGGCCGTACACCCGTAAAGCAGAGCGGCATGCGACGGTACGGTAAACTTCATTCCGTAAATGTAGCCCACTTGATTCACGGGAACCGCCAAAAACGCCAGTCCAGCAATTTTCAGCCAATCCTCTCGATCCATCGGGCGCCAAATGTGAAACACGAGACTATACGCCAACAGCCCAAGCAGCCCAATCAACAACCGCCAGAATCCCAGCGCAAACGGTGTAAACTCGGCTAATGCTAACTTGACAAATATGAATCCGCCCGAAGCGATGCATACATGCGTGCCCATTAGCCCCCAGACCTGAAGTCGGGATCGAAGATCCTTCGTCAATGGTTACTCAATCGCCAATGCTGCGAAAACCTGATTGACATCCGAGAGGTCTTCCAACACCACATCTGCGCCGCTCGATCGCAGCTCGTCTATCGAGTATGCACCTCCCGTTGCCACTCCAAGTGTCTTGGCGCCAATCGCTTTCCCACCTTGAATGTCGAATGGAGTATCGCCGATGATCCATGTGTCGTGCGACTCAAATTTTCGGCCGAAGTAGTCGTTCGCATTAAGCACGGCATCCCGGAGAAGTCCGGAGCGATGGTCGTGCCCATCTCCAAATCCTCCGACAGGGAAATAGTGATTCAAACCAAAGTAACCGATCTTGACGCGGGCTCCGGCTTCCATGTTTCCAGTGCCCAACGCCAGTGCGGCTGATGCGCTTTTCTTGTTCAATGATTCAAGCAATTCGGTCACACCGGGTAACAATCGCTTCTTGGTGCTGAGCTCGATCTTCGCCGGAAGCTCGGAAATGTAGACAGGCTGGAAACGAACATAGGCTTCCTTCCAATCGCCGTCCAGTCCGGTTTCCGCAAAGCAGTCGCGAAAAATCAGCCAGTCTGTGCGACCGTGCATGGGAATTCCCTCGATCTTTGCCGGAACCGCGAAAAGCGTTCGGAATGCCGCATCAAATGCCGCCCGTGTTGCGCCGCCAAGATGTGTCAGCGTCCCGTCTATGTCGAAAATCAGTAATTTCACTGTACTTTGAGTAGTTCTCTGCCTGACAGAATCTACGGGTTAGCATCCACAAAAGCAAGTACAAATTTCTGTGGTCGCCCTTGATACTCTCGGCAAATTGCCGTATCTTTTCAGGGTCTGTCACCTGTTAACGCCAACCTTATCAATAATCGAGTACCGGAAAACCTCGATAACTCCTAACCAAAACCGGATATGAAAACCTGTGTAGTACTGTTCATCCTGGCTCCACTGGTGGCCTTTTGCCAGTCGCCCACTTTGTTCGCAAACCTGCAATTGCATCAAGACTTTCACCGTGAGGTATTAACAGCCACGACAGAGATCTATTCGACCGATCGACTGGGATGGCTGTTTTTTTTCGCAGATTTTGATCATGACAGTCCCGGTGCGACGCTCAATTACTATGAAGTAGCCCGGTATTTCAAGATTTACTCCCTCACGAAGTTTACAGCAAACGCGACCATTCAGTACAACGATGGCGTGATGTCCGGCGACGTGCCCGGATTGAAAAACATTCCACGGGCATGGCTGGGAGGTGTTGCTTTGTCGGACTTTCCACTGGGAAAATCCAGTCTTGGGCTTGAGGCGCTCGCGAGGAAGGAGTTTGCGCGGGATTTGGACTGGCAGTTTACCGCAGTATGGTTTGTACCGATCATCGAAAATCGTCTGGAGTTTCAGGGTGTAGTCGATTGGAATTCACACAATGAGACGGGCGAACCCAATACAATTCAGGCAGAACCTCAGTTGCAGGTACGGAGAGGCCGTTTGGCGCTCGGCAGCGAACTCGAGTTATCACGTAACTTCCCCGGCGCATACACTGAAAAGCAAGGCTTTGTGTATAATGAGTGGTATACACACCCGACCATTTTTGTCCGACTTGATCTTTGATCCGGCAGTTTCCACTTGATCGTCCCACGCCACCGGCGGTGTTGACAGTTCCCCTGTCGTGGGTTTACCGCGCGGGAAATCTGCTTGATCGGAAGCTCCGTTTCGCTCTGGGTCGACAACGACTGGACTGCCCGGTAATCTCCATCGGTAATCTTTCCGTCGGCGGAACCGGCAAGACGCCATTTGTGATCGCCTTCGCCAAAATGCTGCAGGCCGAGATTCCCGCGCTCAGGGCTCCCGGAGCAATTGCGATTCTCAGCCGGGGATATGGGCGGGAGTCTAACGACTTGGTCGTTGTGCATGCAGATACTCCCTGGAAAAAGTGTGGCGATGAGCCCCTCATGATTAAGCGGAGCGTCCCGAATGCAGCGGTAGTCGTTCACAGAAAGCGAGCGATCGCGGGCAGATTTGCAAAGGAGAATTTCCAAACAAAACTTTGCTTGCTCGATGATGGCTTTCAACACTACGAGCTGAAAAGGAATCTGGACCTTGTGCTGATGGACGGGTCTTGTCCACTCGGCAACGGGCACATGCTGCCGGCTGGGCCGCTGCGTGAACCGACCAGAGAATTGAAACGAGCGACGGCTATCGTATCGGTCGGGCAAGAGCATGGTGAAACAGAACTGCTGGCAAACAAGCACGGGGTTGCACTCATCCGTGCTCACGTGGAACTGGAGCTGGACGAATCCCTGAAGAGCCTTCGCGGGGTGCCCGTGCTCCTGCTGACCGGAATTGCCAGACCCGAACGCATGTTGAGGTTGCTTCGTGAACAAGGATTAAACGTCGTTTCGCATGCAGTATTTCCCGATCACTGGAACTTCACCGCCTCTGATCTAGTGGGAGCCATAGACTCAGCAAAGACGGCTGGTGCTGCCGCAATCATCACAACTCCAAAAGACGCGATCCGGTTGGACGGATGGAATCATGAGATTCCACTACACACAGTTCATATGCGATTAGTTGTAGATGACCAAGATATTTTGTTTAGTTTTGCGAACCCGCTAGTCCAAGACACGGTCAAATCCAGTCGCTGAGGGACCCGAGGGAATGGAGGCGTGCAATCCTTGCTGGTTACTGTAAATTCGTTACTTAGGGGCTTTTTGCCCCAGAATAGCCCTTGACAATCGCGTTCTGAATTGTATATTATAAGGATAGAGCTGCGACCGCTAAGCGGTCTCGCTGTTGGATGAGCGGGGCTCATAGCTCAGCGGTTAGAGCAGCGGACTCATAATCCGTCGGTCCCAGGTTCGAATCCTGGTGGGCCCACCGAAAACATAGTTGCATCTGAAGTTCGGATGATCCGATTGTTCATTGTAGACAACGGTGTATTGGGGCTTGCGCGTCGAAAGTGTTCGAGGCCGCACGTTCACAAGTATCCCGGTTGAAGTACATACAGGTGTGTGGACATTTCCTCACACCTTTTTTGTTCGTTTTTTTCGAGTTTCATTTAACGCAAGTGAGGTATGGTGACGACGCAAGCCAGTGTTGAGTCGAAGGCGCGCGAAGCCTTGAAGCTGTTAGCTGAGCTGCAGGACATCGATGACGAGCTGAAAGACATTGCGGGAGAACGGGGCGACCTGCCGGAAGAAGTCGAAGCACTGAAGCTCAGTATCAGCGAGCTGGAGGCTTTTCTTCAGGAGCGCCGAAATGAACTCTCGGCCACGGAAGCCGAGTTGGTGCGCCGATCCCACCAGCTCGCCGAGGCAAAAGAGAAGTTGACAAAGCATCAGCAGCAGCTGTATGCTGTGAAGACCACCCGCGAATATGACGCGATTACGGCTGAGTTCAACTTCGAAAAGGAAGAAATTTCAACCTGTGAACGCGTGATTGGTCAGCAGACGGCCCGGCAAATTGAACTTACCCGGATCATCGGCGAGCGCACGAAAGAACTGGAATCCGCTCGGGCTGAGGAGCTTGTCAAGCGATCGGAACTGGATGCGAAGCTGGCTGAATCCGCCGGTGACGTGAAGTTGCTGATGGACAAGCGCACAGGAGTGGTCAACAGCTTAAATAAGCCCATTTATGCCCACTACGAGCGTATGCGCATCGCAAAGGACAATCGCGGCGTCGCAAGGCTGCTCGACGGAGCGTGCGGTGGCTGTTTTGCGGTGATTCCACCGCAAAGGCAGCAGAACATTCGCGCGCAACTCGACATAATCATCTGCGAGACATGCGGAAGGTACATTGTACCATAAGACAAACGTCAAAAAGCAAACGACAAATGTCGATTGAAGTATCTTGTTGTTTGTTTGTTGTCATTTGAATTTTGGATTTAATCGCGTATATAGATGGCGGTTCGCGCGGCAATCCCGGGCCCTCAGCCATCGGCATTGTTCTGCAGGACCGCGCGGGCAATGTGCTTTTTGAGATTGGCGAGTTTATTGGGCAGGGAACAAACAACGAGGCCGAATATAAGGCGCTGATCCGCCTGCTCGAAATTGCAGCGACGAATCCCTTGATTCTGGGCCTCAAGGCAAAGTCACTGAATGTGCGCTGCGACAGCAACCTGATTGTCCAGCAGGTTAGCGGTAATTGGAAGATCAAAGAGCCGCGGCTGCAGGAACTCTATAACGAAGTGCAGCGCAAAAAGATGTTTCTGAGATTCGACCTGCGCATCAAGTACGTTCCGCGCGAAGAAAATGCTCACGCGGACAGAATGGTCAATCAAGCACTGGATGCGGTGAGAGTAGACAACGATTCCGCACAGAGTAGTTTGAAAAATGATGGTTTTAGGTTTTGACATACTCCAAGTCCGCCGGGTGATCGCAGTCGCGAGCAATCGCGATTGAGGAAAGTCCGAACTCCGCAGGGCAGGGCGCCGGCTAACAGCCGGGTGCGGAAACGCAACGGAAAGTGCAACAGAAAAAAAACCGCCCGGAAGGGTAAGGGTGAAATGGTGCGGTAAGAGCGCACCGCGTGAGTGGCAACACTTCACGGCAAGGCAAACCCCGTTCGGAGCAAGGCCATGTATGCCGCGAGCCTCTTCGGCCCGAAGAGCAAAACACGCGGCGGGTAGGCCGCAACGAGCTGCTCGAGCAATCGGCGGCCCAGACAGATGATCGCCGCCCGGAAAATCCCAAGTCCCAGACTGTGGAATTGGAAATTTCCGGGCACAGAATTCGGCTTACAGGCGGGCTTGGAGAGATGTGCTGTTTGTCTGATGAGAGTTAGGTGGTGGAGTGACGACGGTAACTATACGCGCACTTAGGGGAATCACTCGTGAGTGCTCTTGATTATGGCTATAAATACAACTTCGGATCCAATACGCAGTAGACCGCAATTGAGCGGTCGTAGAAACGACCTGACTGCTTTTTTCGCACCGCGGTCTGTAGCAGTCATCGGTGCAAGCCGTAAGCCGGGGACGATCGGCCACGAACAGGTGCGTAAGCTGGTGGAATATGGATTCAACGGCATAGTTTATCCGGTGAATCCCAGCGCCCGGTTTGTGCACTCCATGCGATGCTACCGAAGTGTCCTGGAGATTCCAGATCCCGTGGACCTGGCGATTATTTGCGTCCCGAATACACTTGCACTTCAAGCGGTAGAAGACTGCGGACGCAAGGAAGTCAAGGCTATTATCATGATCACCGCCGGTTTTGGCGAATCTGGAGCCGAGGGTGCCGAACTCGAAAAGGCGATCTTTGATCGAGTCCGTCATTACGGGATGAGAATGATCGGCCCCAACTGTATGGGCATCATCAATACCGATCCCGAGTTGCAACTTGATGCAACCTTCGCCGGTCCGAAACCCACACAGGGGAACATAGGTTTTCTGTCACAATCAGGCGCTCTCGGTGTGGCCGTACTGGAACGCGCCGCTGAAATGCACCTCGGGCTCTCCGGGTTTGTCAGCCTTGGAAACCGAATGGATGTCTCGGTGGACGACATTCTCGAGTACTGGCGGGATGATCCACGGACAGAAATCGCGCTGCTCTACATCGAGAGCTTTGGAAACGTGCAGCGATTCACTCAGATTGCGCGTGAGATGGTCAAGACTAAACCCATCATCGCCGTCAAAAGTGGTCGGACAAGGGCAGGCGCGCGTGCCGCATCCTCACACACGGCAAGCCTCGCGGCCGCCGACGTGGTGGTCGATGCATTGTTTGAGTCGACCGGTGTCATGCGTGTGGATACAGTGGAACAGGTGTTTGATTGCGCCCAGGCGTTTGCGCGGCAGCCGTTGCCCAGAGGTCCGAGAGTAGCCGTGATGTCCAATGGCGGCGGACCAGCAATTCTGGCCACCGATGCTGTAGTGGGAAATGGCCTTCAGATGGCGACATTCTCCGAGCAGACAATATCCAGGCTGAAGGCGGTGCTGGCCAATCTCGCAAGTGCGGCCAACCCTGTCGATATGGTGTCAAGCGCCGGAGCGGATCACTTTGAAAACGTGGCCGACCTGCTGCTGTCCGATGAGAATACGGACGCACTCATCATTTCGTTTGTGGCTCCTGTGACGACGGATTCGCGTAGTGTTGCGGAAGCGATCGTTCGGGCCTATCAGCGTCATGCAGACAAAGCCAAACCTGTGTTAGTTTGTTTCATGACTCGAGATAGCGATGTCTCTGGTGTTCCGCTGCTTCGCAATGCCGGACTGCCTGTATATGTATTTCCGGAATCCGCCGCACAAGCCTTGGCAGCGATGTATCGCTACCGCGGAATACAGCAGAGACCTGTTGGAATTCCAAGTGTCTTCGATGATGTAGACCGTGACCACGTTCAGTCGATAGTCGACCATGCACGGCTCGTTGGAAGGACGGAGTTGGTGCGCGAGGAGGTTTTCGAGATTTTGGCCTCGTGGAGACTGCCAGTCCTGAGCCTGCGCACAGTCGAGAGGCCAGCCGATCTGCCAAAAGCTGCCGGTGAAATTGGCTTTCCGCTGGTTATGAAAGTCTCAGCACACGGGATCAGCCACAAGTCTGATGTTGGTGGTGTAAAACTGAATCTCCGCAGTCTTGATGATGTGCTGAGGGCCTATGATGAAATCAAAAACTCGATTTCGAGTTTACCGGTACCTCCTGAGAGTTGGTCCGTGACTCTGGAGCCAATGGTCAGTGGAGGCCGTGAGATTGTCTTGGGTCTGCAGTGTGACCCCGTGTTTGGACCGATGGTCATGGCAGGCATGGGGGGAATCTACGTTGAAGTTCACAAAGACGTAGCCTTTCGACTCGTGCCGGTAAGTGAAGCTGAAGCTTCACGGATGGTCAAATCATTGCGAGGATCCAGGATTCTGGACGGCGTGCGCGGTGAACCATCCATCAATTTTTCCGCGCTGTTTGAAGCGATTGAGCGCATCTCGTTCCTGGCCCAGCAGTTTCCTCAGATCAGGGAGATGGACATTAATCCATACCTGTTCTTTCCGGAAGCCGAATCCTGCGTAATCGTGGATGCCCGAATGACTCTCGCTGAACCTATTAACCCTTGAGTTTTTTTTCGTGAACAATAAACAGGACCATCCATGCAATCAAAATGGGAACTGGTTGAAAGCCGGCCCCATGAGGAGATCGAGCGCCTAAGTAACGCCACAAACATACCGTACGTCATTGGCCGTATTCTCATTAATCGCGGCATAGATACTCCCGACCAGGTGGAGCGGTTTTTCAATCCGCAAGCCGTCCACCTGTACGATCCGTATCTCATGCGCGACATGGAAAAAGGCGTGGATCGCATCATCACTGCTCTGCAGCGGAGAGAGAGAATTGCGATCTACGGTGACTACGACGTGGATGGCATCACAGCCGCCTCGATGATGTATCTCTTCCTCAAGGACCTCGGTGGCGAGGTTGAGGCGTACATTCCTGACCGGCAAGCGGAGGGCTACGGCATCTCCGAGCTTGGCATAACCGAACTTCACCGGCGCGGAATCGGGCTGATCATATCCGTCGACTGCGGCATTACTTCGATCAAAGAATCGAAGTTCGCGACGTCGCTTGGTATTGATCTGATCATTTCGGATCACCATGAGCCGGGTGACATGATTCCGGAAGCGTGGGCGATTCTCGATCCGAAACGTCAAGGTTGCGAGTACCCATTCAAGGAACTGTCCGGAGTCGGTGTCGCATACAAGATTGCCCAGGGTGTGCTGAAAAAACTCGGGATGGAACCCGAGTATGCCGAGAAGTATATTGACCTCGTGGCGCTCGGTAGTGCGGCGGATATCGTGCCGCTCGTCGATGAGAACCGTGTCTTTGTGAAGATGGGTTTGGAGAAAATCAACAATCTTCCCGAAGTCGGTTTGGCCTCCCTCATCGAATCTGCACAAATCCGCACCGGCAAGATTGAGGTCGGCGATATTGTATTCGGAATTGCACCACGCATCAATGCGGTGGGGCGTTTGGGCAGCGCACTCCGTGCGGTGAAGCTCCTGACCACCCGTGACAAAGTGTCCTCCCGTGAAATCGCACAAGTCTTGGAGGAAGAGAACCGCCGCCGCAAAGACATTGATAACACCACGCTCGAAGAGGCGATTTCCGAGATCGAGAATACGATGAATCCGCATGAGTCGCGCTCTATTGTTCTATCGCGCGAAGGCTGGCATCCGGGTGTTATCGGAATTGTTGCGTCGCGCCTGATCGAGCGTTACTACCGGCCGACCGTTATGATAACTGTCGAGAACGGTCAGGGCAAGGGCTCTGCCCGCGCAATTGCGAAGTTCGACATTTATCAGGCATTGAAGGCTTGCTCTGATCTGCTGCTGCAATTCGGAGGGCACCGATACGCTGCAGGGCTGACGATTGCCGCAGAAAATATTCCAGAGTTTCGCCGCCGGTTTGAACAGGTCTGTCGTGACATGATTCCCGAAGAAGATCTCATTCCCAAGATAAAGATCGAGAGCGAAATCTCCCTGGATGAGATAACACCTGAAGTCGTGAACACGCTGAAGCGGTTTGCTCCTTTCGGGCCAAAGAATAACCGTCCAAACTTCTTCTCACGCGGACTCGATGTGTTGGATGTGCCGAGAATCGTAGGGGCGAACCACCTGAAGTTTCGCGCCGGACAAGCAGGAGCAGCTTTCGAAGCTATTGGATTTAATCTTGGAGATCGTATTACCCGTTTCGACAACGGTCATAGACCCATGGAAATGGTCTATGCTATTGAAGAAAACGAGTACATGAACCGTCGTACCGTTCAATTACGCATCAAAGACTTGAGGTGATGAAATGAAATCAGGCAAATCCCGCTGGATTGCATTGGCCATCTTGTCAGTTGTCGTCATTGCATCCGCAATGGGCCGGAAGGAGAAAAAAGCGGCGGTGCAAACGGGTGTAAAGGGCAAGGTAGAGATTCACGAGGGCAATTTCATGCCGATGACGGACCCAAAGAGCTCCGGCAACGGTAAGGTTACACCCGGAGCCGGGCGTCGTGTTCGGCTGCATGAGCCGCTGAAAGTTGAAGGGCTAATGTCCGCCAAACGTGATTCCATCCCGAGTGTGCTGGTCGCCGAAACGGTTTGCGACAAGAACGGAGAATTTGTCCTGCCCGCACGGGCGGGCCAGTATAGTATCTTTGTCGAAGACGCGGGCGGCTGGTATTTCAATGGATTCAGCGGCGACGGGATACAGGGATCGGTCACCGTCGAGGAAGGCAAACTTTCGGAAATAGTCATTAAGATCACGAGCAAAGCAACGTATTGAGTCTTGACCGAGGCACCAATGAACCAGCAGTTCGGACGGATTCAAGACGTGTGAATTGCCCGGCTCTTGATCGAATGCGTACTCCCGGCTCTGACTCCGGTCGTCCGTGTATCACTGTCGGGCGTGTCCGTTTAGACTTAGTACGGGGATCTGCCACGATTTGCGTCCTCTTGTGCCTATTCTTCTTCGCCGGAAAGGGCTTTACACAATATGATGAGGAACCGGTGGGGGAAACACCGGACTCACTGAGAGATTCCGTTCAATCATCCACGGCAATTGATGTTGCACCTACTCCACCGACTCCTGAGCAGCTTGAAGCCGCCGAATTGCAGCAGTCCGTGGAATTGGCAAAGACCTGGGTTCGCAGAATGCTCGTTAGAGGGTGGGTTAATCCTACGCATATCGGTTCCTGGTCCACCTATTCACTCACAGACTGGAGCGAGGCTACTGGGTCATACGGACCTGTTGAAGCCAAACTCACTTTTCACTATTTGGGACCGGCCGAATGGATGCGGCACGAAGCCGAGTCCTTTCAGGCTGCTTTTGAGGTCATGGACATTGACCACACGATGATTGAGTTTGATCTCCTCGTTCCGGCAACTCCGAAGGTATCAGAAATCTATCGGGCACTTATGCGCGTCGATCGTGGCGACCTCACCAGCGTCACTCTTGCACCTCCCGCAGGCGTGCTTGACTACGATGGTATGGATAAGCCCACCACGGGCGGGCCGCGTCACATCAAGATTTATTCAGGCGAGTATGATGCCGAGATTTTTCGCGGTTCAGGCGTGGACGGAGCGGAAGTCGTGATCTACCGCACCGCTGCGGTGCTGCCGTTGGAAATCCTCGTGCTGGGCTACGGGGACGTGGGTATGACATTCTCCTCATCCGGCAACACGATAACGCCGCGATTCAAGGCGACTTTGCCGCCTTCACGATAAGCACTTTAGTTTCTACGTGCAGAAGTTACACAGTTCCATACACACACGCGACTCCGATTTTCAGACCAACACTCGTGCAATGACTGCGCTGGTATCGGTTCTCAAATCGCACTTTGATAAACTGTATCCTGCGGCAGGGCCCAAGTCCTCGATTGAGAGACACGAGTCCCGTGGGAAACTTTCGGTCAGAACACGGCTTGAAAAACTCTTCGATCGCGACACCGCGTTCTTGGAGTTTTCGGCACTGGCCGCGAACGGCATGTATGACAATGATGCACCGTCCGCCGGAATGGTGACTGGCGTTGGCGTAGTGCACGGGAGGGAAGTTCTGGTCGTCGCGAACGACGCCACTGTGAAGGGCGGCACGTATTATCCGATGACGATCAAAAAACATCTCCGCGCGCAGGAGATTGCCCTTGAGAATAGACTGCCCTGCGTGTACATGGTAGATTCGGGCGGTATTTTCCTTCCGGAGCAGGCGGGAACTTTTCCTGACAAAGAGCACTTTGGCAGGATATTCTATAACCAGGCGCGGCTGAGCGCACTCGCGGTGCCGCAAATTTCTGTGGTGATGGGTTCCTGTACGGCAGGCGGTGCCTATGTGCCGGCGATGTCCGATGAGACGATCATCGTTAAGAGCACGGGAACCATTTTTATTGGAGGGCCGCCGCTTGTTAAAGCGGCCACGGGCGTTGAAGTGAGTGCTGAGGACCTGGGTGGAGCGGATGTGCATACGCGAATTTCCGGAGTTGCAGATCATTTCGCAAACGACGATGCACATGCCATTTCAATTGTTCGTGGAATTGTGGAGAGCCTCGGTCGCGGTCCGCGTCATGAGTTTGATCGGGAGTCTCCCGAGGATCCTGCGTACGATCCCAGCGAGATCTACGGCATAGTGCCAGCCGATTTGAAGCGGCAGTATGATATCCGTGAAGTCATAGCACGCATGGTGGACGGTTCGCGATTCCAGGAGTTTAAGGCTCGTTATGGAACGACGATTGTCTGCGGATTTGCCCGAATGCATGGCTACCTGGTTGGCCTTATTGGCAACAATGGTGTGCTCTTCAGTGAGTCTGCGAAAAAAGGCGCCCACTTTGTCGAACTCTGTGCCATGCGGAAGATTCCACTCGTCTTCCTGCAGAATATAACCGGATTTATCGTCGGCAAGCAATATGAGCACGGGGCTATTGCATCAGATGGTGCTAAAATGGTCCATGCGGTCGCCTGTGCAGATGTACCCAAATTTACCGTGATTGTCGGCGGATC
>CAZVXJ010000070.1:0-11905 GCA_964631675.1 uncultured Alphaproteobacteria bacterium | reverse complement strand
ACGGACATCACCACAACTGCTGCCGACATAGCCTTCAATCGTCACATAGTATGTGCGTTGCTCCAAAACGAAACAGCCGGGATTGGAAAGATAGTAGTTTGGATTCGGGCACCCATCATCTTGCGCACCTAAATCGCCAACACAGCACCCGGTACCTAGATAGAAATAGGAATCCCAGAAGGGTATAGCTTGGTCGCAAAGCGTAAATTGCCAACTGCCCGGATACGGAATGTTGACGGCAATGATCAGTTCCTCTGAAGGGCGAAGTGAGCAGTCATTGCCAGCACCGCAGGTATTGCCGCTCCAGAGTCCGGGCGCGTTCAAGCTGCTGTCAGCCGCACACCCGCCGGATTGAGTTACGTTTAACACGTAACTACCACAGTCGCCCAAATAGCCACTGATAACAATAAAGTACTGGGTTCCGGAGGTCGGAGTGAAGGTAAGCTGACTCGCCACACCGCACGGATAGCTGAAGTCGCCGCCGGGGTAGTCGTCGTTACAAGCAACCTGAGATGAACCGGGGCAGGCGCCGCCGGTTCTAATCATCAACTGAGTGTCATAACTCGAACCGCAGAGCGATGCCGTAATCGGATCGCTGGTGGCGGCGGTGAATTCATATACGACGTCCGGGCCAATTCCGACGCATCCGCCGACAAGTGCGATGTTGTCGCACGTGTTGCCGGCGTCGGTGAAATTCAGCGATCCAATATGAGCTGCCGGGCATTGGTCATGGCCTTCGTCCAAATTGTCATGGTCGCGGCGGCGTGCATCAAACTCTGCTTCGAACTCGGCAAGCAGACGCAGGTAAGCCGGATGATTGATATCCAGCGACCCCGCGGCTTTCATCGACTCTACTTCTGTAAGGTCGGCTTCCCGCCTCTGCTTGTCGTACACCGGATACTGAGTCAAATCTGGCTGGGCAGTAAGCTTTGGCCGTCCCTGCAATGTACCGGTCACAGCGACAGTCATGCTGGCGAGCGAGGCTAGCGCTACAATGATTGACAGAAATTTGCTTTTCACGGACATATCGTCTCCAATTGTAAGCGACCCGGATTACACCGCATGAAGCAGAATCACTAAATATAACTCTACATTGACCAGATTGCAATAGTTGGTGAAAACTTACCCGAGTTCGGGACGAATCACGCCAGGGAGGGTAGTCATCATTTGCTCTCTCAGCAAAAGCCAGTCCGAATTAGTCTCTCCGCAACGGCACTTTCCGGGCTGAGGCAGCTTCGACACTCTGCTGCCGCGGACTCAAGTTTTCGGCTGCATGAAGGTTGTTGTTCGCATCCGTCAGCGATCCAGGAGGTGTACAGTCGATTGTCGTGACAAAAGTCGCACGGAGTCCTAAAACTGTATCAAAAATTCCGTTCCACTCTCCCGGCGTAACCACTCCACTTGCGAAGACTGTGAATCCGGTCGGGAAGACCGCATTCGGACTTGTCGTGTACCACATCCTTACGAGGCCCGACGCGTCACTCTGAAAAGTAACCCTCACGCGCGGTGTGCCGAATGCATTGTCGAGATGCCGGATCACTTGACGGGATAGTGGTGGACAAATTGTCGGCTGGATATCAAGGACATAGTCTCCACAGTCACCGGCCCATCCATCCACGACAAAATAATAAGTGTGTCCATCGGGCAGCGAAACATTGCTCAAATACGAGCGATACAGCCCGGAAGACCCGGGGCAGGGATCTGCATCATCGTTGCACGCATACGGCAGTCCGGGAGTCACTGCGTCCCGATAGATATAGAGATGAGTGTCAAAGCCAGAATAACAGAGACTGACGTTGACGACAGTATCAACCAACGCCGTGTAATAAAATACGGCATCCGGCGAACCGGGATCATCAAACGGACAAACTTCGTGATAATTGTCTTCAAAGCCACAGTTGTTTCCGCTGAAACTTGCCGGAAGACTCACAATCTGAAATGCGGTTTCGATGGTCTCACCCGTTGCTATCACGTCAAGCTGAACTGGAATCAGATGCACAGGATTGATGCCGGAGTTGCTGTTCACCGTGATCACGCCATGATAAACTCCAGC
This sequence comes from uncultured Alphaproteobacteria bacterium, assembly GCA_964631675.1. Classification (GTDB taxonomy): domain Bacteria; phylum Electryoneota; class RPQS01; order RPQS01; family RPQS01; genus CAZVXJ01. Next base: position 9,852 of record CAZVXJ010000070.1, on the reverse strand, counting down.
CAAGAGCCCATTTGTATTATAAGAAACCACCAAACTGGAGCCGCAGCGTCCGCCGCGGATGATACCGAACCCGCCGGCATCAATAGTCAACCATGGTGCGACTGCCGGTGTAGTGACAGTAAACACTGCGTTGTAACCCAAAGGACACACCCCGCCGTTGCAAACGGTGAACGAATCCTGCGCGGTTTCCCCGACGTAGAGAGCTTGCATGAGCGAGACCGCACCCGCATCAAGCACGGCAGCCCCGGAATTACACACAAAGTTTTTTAAGCCGTTGGGACCGAATGAAATGTCCAGGAATTGCCCATTTCCAAGAGCTGTACCGGTTATTTCAGCAAAATCGCCTGTCATGCCAAAATAAGTGAGTAACTGAAAGGTGTCCGATGGGGACGGAACAAAACTCGTATCTCTCACAATGTCGAGTGTGCCTCCAAAGTGAACCATGCCTTCTGCAACCAGCCGATCATACTGCTGTCCGGCTGTTCTTCCATTAAGTTCAATTTGCAAATGACTGCTTGCACCAAGTGTCACATCGCCGAGAATCGTCAAGATTCCCGGCGAAGCACCCGGGCTGATGGTGCCGTTATTCACAAAAACTGCTTCGCTGACGTCAAGTATGCCGCCGCCGTGAATGAAACCACCGGCTGCATTTTCGAAATTGCCAAATACTTTCAGCACGGTTCCGGGATGGATTTCGAAATCACCGTAGTTGACTCCTCCTCCCGCCAGTGTGAGTGTATCGGTAACCACATCAACAAATCCGTTGGTTGCATGGTTGATGAGTGTTGGCGATATCACTCGATTCGTTAGACTGAGTGCGAACCCGCCACCGCTATTGATCTGCCCATTGTTATCCACTACACCGTTCCCGCCGATCTGGGTATCGCCGTTCAATCCAATAATCCCCGACTGATTGTTTCGCAGCGTATCATTGACGGTAGTAAGCGAACCGTCCGCCATTGAAATCGCTCCATTGTTCTCAAGTCTCCCATCGAGAATCAGCTCCCCACCCTCGCCGATATTGATATCGCCGCTATTGTTGCCTCCGCCGCCAAAAATAGTGCGGCCTGACAAGATATCAATCGTTCCCGGCGCGCGAAACACTCCGGGAATGTTCGCGATGTAGATGTTGAGGACGCTCGTATCATTCGGTGAGCTGACGAACATCTCGCCGTTGTTGATCAATGTATCGCCGCCCGCGGCGGATTCAATGGTAATCGAGTCGCCGACTGTCAGCGAACCCACATCCTTAACAACAATCGTAGAACCGCTGTCAAGCGTTAACACACCCGAGCCCGAAAGATCCGCGTCGCCTCCGATAAGGAGATCTTGACCAGTGAGACTCGAACTGTCCGATCCACTCAGAGTCAATGTCCCGCCGGGTGGAATGACCAAACTGTCAGTCTCATCTCCTCCTATCGCTCCGCCTTCCCACACAAAGTCCTGGACCACAAAGTTCGCATTCAGCGTGCCGCCTTCATTCTCGAAATTACGTGTGTAAATGGTGTGACTTGATGTTAGTACCGTACCGTTTAGCATGTGAATAACTTCAAACGTGTCGAGTTCCGCGACAGACGGTTCCAAAAATGTTTCTCCGCCATTAATATTGAGAGTTCCCGTAAACGTAAACGCAGAGCTATTGATATACATCGTGGCCCCGGTAGTGACAGTAAGTACTCCAGTATTTTCCGTTTCAGAATGAATACTGCTCGGACTCTCAAAATACCCGCCGCCAACTTCCAATTCCCCTCCGTCACTGATGGTCACGGGCCCGTTAAATCGGTGACTATCATCGTCGCGGAGTAATCTCAATCGTCCCTCCTCAACAAACAACGCACCCGTCGCACCATTGCCATTCAATTCATAGGCCAAATCGGGAGAAGTAGCATCGCCGGCGTTGATCTTGTGAATCTCCCCTTCGTTTCCGAGATTTCCCGCCGGACCGCCGAAGAACCAAACTTCATAGCCGTAGATGTTCATTACGCCGTTCGACCCGACATGAAGTAATTCAGTTCCTCCGAATAGTATTGTCGTCGTGGAATCATGAAAAGTCATGATACCGTCCGATACGAGCTCCGGAACTTCCATCCATCCCCCGTTCGTTAGGTCAAAGGTTGCCGTATTACTGTGATACCACGGCACGCTCACCGAAAGTATTCCAGGTTCTGTCGTTGTCATGGCACCGTAATTCCTAAACACGGTTCCCGAACCGCTAAACGTCACGTTGCCGGTACAAGTTATGACTCCTCCGACTTCGTTCGTAAAGTCGCCTTGCAGCGTTCCAAGATCGAGTGCCGTGTTTGTTTCAAACGCCATTTCACCGAAATTTGAAAAACCCACCGGCCCGCGTATTATAACGTCAGTACCGGGAACATATACGCGTATGAACCCGCTAACGCCGTTAGTACCGCCGTTATAAATCGTCAGATCGATATTGTTGAAAACTTCAAGCGTTTGCAATCCGCTCGTGCCGCCCAATACAAAGGCCAAACATTGGGCGTCTGAGCTAATCTGTACCGCATACGTTCCGTCAAGTGTGATATCCACATTATCGATCCCCGTCGGCACGGAGTTCGGCGTCCAATTCGAAGCCGTGAACCAATCGCCGCCCGCATCATTGTTCCAGAAATGATCATCACCAATTAAGACGAGCGTCGCATTCACCGTTCCGCCTTCATCTATGAATTCACGCGTGTAAATGGTGTGACTGGAATTTAACACAGTGCCGTTTAACATGTGAATAGATTCAAAAGTATCGAGCTGCGCGACGGATGGTTCAAAATTTGTAGTTCCGCCATTCAAGTTAAGAGTTCCCGTGAACGTAAATGCGGAGCAATTGATATCCACTGTCCCCCCGGTAGTGATAGTAAGTGTCCCGGTATTTTCCGTTTCAGAATGAATACTGCTCAGAGTATCAAACAATCCTCCGCCGACTGCCAATTCCCCTCCGTCACTGATCGTCACGGGCCCGTTAAATCGGTGACCGCCGTCGTCGCGGACCAGAAGGAGTCTTCCTTCCTCCACAAACAACGCACCCGTCGCGCCATCGCCGTTATTTTCATACACCAGCTCGACCGTAGCGTCGCCGGGGCCGGTTTTGTGAATTTCCCCTTCGTTTCCAAGATTTGCCGTGGGATCCGTACCGAAGAACCAAACGGCACCGTCGATGTTCATCACTCCGTTGGGCCCGACAGTTATATTGTCATTCCCTCCGAAAACTGTTGTCGTCGTGGAGTTATTGAAATTCATGACTCCGTCCGATACAAGTTCCTGAATATATAAGTCTCCTTCATCAAGTGTAAAACTAGCGTTCCCGCCATGATGCCACGGCACGTCGACCGTAAGAAATCCACCGCCCAACTGCGCCATCGTATTCAAACTGCGTAGTACCGTGCCGGAACCTGACACCGTCACATTCCCGTTAAAAGTCATATTTCCGTCTTCTTCGTTCGTAAAGTCGCCTTGCAGCGTTCCAAGATCGAGTTCCGTGTTTGTTTCAAAAACAACGTCCCCATGGTTGCTAAAAGCACTCGAACCCCGCCACTCTATTTGGGTTCCCGGATCAACAACATGCAGGTAGCCATTTGCGCCGATGCTGCCGCCGTCATAAATCACGAAAACGGTGTTTAAAGACACTTCCAGTGTCTGGATTCCGCTCGCTGCCCCGAGATTAAGGTCAGAGCATTCAGCCGAAGAGTCTATGAACACCGTGTAGGTTCCCGCAAGCGTGATGTCGACGTCATCAGCTAATGTCGGCGTTCCGCTGGGAGTCCAGTTGGTTGAGTTATACCATGATCCGCCGCTCGGGTTGTTCCAGACGAAAGTTGTCGAGCTTGCCGCACGGGAAAGCACCAATACGACGAATACTCCTAAGACGAATCTGGATGCAAATGACATCACTGCTCCTATTGCAATGGACCCTGTTTAGACGACATAGCGAAGAATCGTGGAATATAACCCTGAATTGAGCGAATTGCAAGACTTGGCGATGACTTACCGTGGGATTGAGTAGAAACACACATAAACGACAGTCGGCTTTCTGGTCGCCGCCATGCCGAGAAGGTCCCCTGCCTGCCCGGGACTGGTGGGATTGTTCTCATCACCCTGCTGGAAGTGTGGTACATCCGTTTCCGCCGAGGCACTTGTTTTCACATGCCCGGTATCATCTTTCTTTACTTTGTTCAATAGCTTGTACAATTTAGAATACACAACTTGACATTCTGTTCCAAAATTTGTATCTTGATTTTGCCTTACTTCTGCTATTACTTGTTCAGCTTCCGCGCTTACTGTTGTGTCCGGCCTTGTTCCGCAAATACCCACCATTTGTTGTACGAGAATCTGTTTTTTCCACCAAGAAACGGTTGATCACACCCTCTGCAAGTCAAGCCGATGAATCAAGTTATTGCTGTTTCGTTCGGTAAAGCTTCGTATGCTTGAGATTCGCAGGCTACGCAATTCTTCATCACATCTTCAAAATTCAGGTCTCAAGTTCTAGTTTTCAACCTTCACATTTCAGGTTTTTCTTTTGAACATCGGCATCATTGGTCCTCCGCAATCCGGTAAGACCGTTACCTATCATTTGCTCGCGGGCACTGCGCCCGATCCGAATGCGGCTTTCAAACAGGAAATCCAACGCGCCTCAACGCACGTGCCGGATCCTCGCGTGGACAAACTCTCCGAAATGTCCGCGTCGAAAAAGACGATCTACGTTACTGTGGAGTACGTGGACACACCCGGCATTGAGCAGGGTGGAGGCAAGACGGAGTGGTTTGCATCAGCCATCGAGCACGGGGTAAAGACTGCCGATGCGCTGCTCGTGGTCGTGCGCGCCTTCGGGGCTGATTCAGCCGCAAAAGATCTAAATCCGCTGCGGGATATTCTCTCTGTCCAAGACGAACTCGTTTTTTCAGACCTGGTAATTCTGGAGAGCAAACTCACGCGGCTCGAGAAGCAGCGACGCGTCAAAACTCCGACGGGTGAAGAAAAACACGAAGTGGAGCTCCTACAGCGTGCCAATGAGCAGTTACAGGCTGGAAAGCCGCTGAGATCCATTGACCTTAACGCTGCGGAGAAGAAACTCCTGCGCGGCTATCAGTTTCTATCTGAAAAACCATTGCTCGCCGTGGTCAACTGCGAAGAATCGACACTTGGTTCGACTACGTCCACGATGGACAAACTGAATGCTGATCTGAAAGTACACCGCATCGAGGCCATCGCGCTTTCAGCAAAGGTCGAAGGCGAGATCGCTGCGCTCGAAGGGGAAGAACAAGCGATGTTTATGAATGATCTGGGTGTAACTGAACTTGCACGCGACCGAGTCCTCAGAGCAAGCTATCACTTGCTTGGCTTGCAAAGTTTTCTCACTACTGGTGACAAAGAGTCCCGAGCCTGGACTATCCACAAGGGTGACACCGCAGTGGAGGCCGCAGGAGTGATTCATAGCGACCTCGCAAAGGGCTTCATTAGAGCCGAGGTTGTACACTACGATGATTTCGTACGCGAAAACGGGTATCCAGGCTGCAAAGCCAAGGGCCTGCTTCGACTCGAAGGTAAGGAGTACGTCGTGAAGGACGGAGATATCCTTGTCATTCGCCATAGCGGATAGTTAAATTCTTCGCATTGATTCGCAAGAAACGCCCGGCAATCTTAGCCGGGCGTTTCGCTTTTCAGACACTCAATTCTCCTGTTCTTCCTCCTTATAATGTACCCATCCTGACGGTATGCGTTTTGCAAGCGATTGCGCTGAGCAATGGCAGTTTGCCAAAAGGGATGAAAATCCGCAACACAACGGGCGTGCATGAGTTCGAGAATACCGACACTTTTACTCAATAACAATCTCATCAAACAGGAGCACTTTCTTCTCTTCAAGTCGAGACAGAAAGACTCTGGTAACTCTGTTGTAACAGAACTGAGCAAGCTCGGTGTTATCTCAGAGGATCAGATTGCGGACTTTTTGAGCAGCTACTATGACATTCCGCGTGTTGAACTTGAACGCGTGGAAATTCATGAATCTGTTCGCAAGTTGCTTTCGCCGGACTTTATTCAGAAGTATCAGGCCTTGCCCGTGAAAAAGACCGGCAAGACACTGCAAATCGCTCTGGTAGACCCTTCAATAGACTTCGTGCTCGAAGACATCAAGTTCATCACGGGACTGAATGTCGAACCTGTGATTGTGACTGAGAACCAGTTTCTCCGTGCCACAGAAGTCCATTACCAGATGGGTGGGACGCTGGACAAGATCCTGCGTGACATGGGCGACGATTCAGGCATCGAAGTAGTCAAGACTGGCGGAGACACCGAGATTGACAAGATGCGCGAAGAGCTGGAAGCAGCTCCGATTGTCAAACTTGTCGATGGTGTGATTGCCGATGCAGTCCAGAAAGGCGCTTCGGATATTCACATCGAGCCTTACGAGACGATGGTTCGTATTCGTTTTCGTATCGACGGCATGCTCTCCGAAGTCATGTCGCCGCCCAATCATATGAAGAATGCGATCATTTCGCGCGCGAAGATCATGGCGAATCTAAACATCGCTGAGCGCCGTGTCCCGCAGGATGGTCACATCAAGATGAAGTTGCCGGATCGGACGATCGACCTTCGTGTCTCGACTCTTCCAACGCTTTACGGCGAAAAAGTCGTGATGCGTATTCTGGACAAGTCAAATCTGACTCTTGATCTCAGCACATTTGGATTCGAAGAAAAGGCACTTGAAGACTTCAACAAGGCGATTAAATCGCCGTACGGAATGATTCTGGTGACAGGTCCTACTGGTTCGGGTAAGACGACGACGCTTTACAGCGTTCTATCGAAACTAAACGATCCAACCGTGAACACCATGAGTGCGGAGGATCCGGTAGAGTATAATTTTGCTGGCTTGAACCAAGTTCTGGTTCGTGATGAAGTGGGTCTCACGTTCTCCGCTGCACTGAAGGCGTTCTTGCGCCAGGACCCCGACATTATCATGATTGGTGAGATTCGTGACCTGGAGACCGGCAGTATTGCGGTGCGAGCAGCATTGACGGGACACTTGGTACTTTCAACTTTGCACACCAATTCAGCGGCTGCCACCGTGTCGAGAATGATTGATATGGGAATCGAACGCTTTCTTGTTTCATCATCAGTGAACCTGATTGTGGCGCAGCGACTTATCCGGAAAATCTGCTCAAAATGCAAGATTCCGGTCGAGGTGCACCCGGAAGCACTCAGTGAAGTTGGGATTGATCCTCAAAAGGCCAAAGGCCGTTCGTTCTACCATGGAGCAGGATGTCCGGAATGCAACAATAGCGGCTACAAAGGTAGATCGGGTATCTATGAAGTGATGCCCATCACACCCAAACTCCGCACGATGATCCTGGATGCGCGAAACACGTCAGAGATTGAGGCTGCTGCAGTAGCTGACGGAATGCTGACACTGCGCATGAGTGCAATCAAAAAATTCGAGCGTGGCATTACAACAATTGAGGAAGTGCTTCGCGTTACAGGAGACTTCTAACCGAAATGTACAACCATGCGCAGTAGACTGGCACTTTATCTGGACGATCTCACCCTGGACGAAATCCTGTATTTCGACGAGGAACTGGATCGACGCAAGGAGAAATACCGCCGTCAGTACACGGTACTCTCGGTACAGTGTGACCGCTCCCCGGTGAAGGGCGCGACGGTTATGGTCGCAGCATCTTTCGCCCGAGACTTCAGGAAGTTCATCGTGGAGAACGCGGCCGTAGGCGGCGGAACCCTGCTCGGATTCTCCCCCGAGGTGAGTGTACTCTTGTTTGTATCGGCCGAGAACGCGAGCCGAACTTGTTCCTCCCTGGTAGCGAATCTTGCGGAGTTCAACGGACGAGGCGGCAAGCAACCGTACAGTATCAATCTCAAGCTTGGCGCCGCAACAGGCTTAGACGTGTTGTCACCGGGTTCGGTGCGCTGCATGCGCGAGTCCGTCCTCGTTAAGCGTGCCAATCAGTGTGCATGGAAATGTCCTCCGTCACAAGTGCTGATGGACGAATCCACCCATAAGAGTTGGCCGCTCAAGTTTGCGGCGGTGCGCATGCCATTCGACTTGGATACACAGCACATCTACAAGGTAACACCGGGAACGCTTGGAGCTGAGTCCGACCGATACGACAATCAGGCGATTACGATCTTTCTGGACAAACTGGCGGGTCACGGCATTACATTAGTAAATTATGACCTGGTACATAGTGAATTGCACGGGACATCAGCCGGGAGCTGGAGCAAGCCCGTAGACGTAACACAACTTCACTTGCAGGCCTTTGATCCGACGACGGGGCAAAATCTCAACTATACAGAGAAAATTGCTTCGGCCGATTTTTCAAATAGAATGGAAATTGTAAAAAGAATGATGAGTTCAGTCGGCCTCGCGCTGGTTCGACACGAATTTGCGGATAAACTGGGAGCTTAAACACACATGATGTCACCGGGATTGGAGACCGTCCGAATGGACATTCGAGCACTGCTGAAAGAACTTATCGAACAACGCGGCAGCGACCTTCATATCACTGTGAACAGTCCGCCCCGTATCCGCGTGGATCAGCAGATTGTTCCGCTCAAGTATGAGCCCATGTCACCGGACCAATGCAAGGCGCTTGCATACAGTATCTTGACGGATAAGCAGCAGAAAAAACTCGAGATGGATTTTGAGGTTGACTTCGCATTTGGCATTGACGGCCTCTCCCGCTTCAGAGGAAACATCTTCTTCCAGAGAGGCTCTCTATCCACTGTAATTCGCGCAATTCCGTTTCGTGTGCCGACGATCGAGCAGTTGAAGCTGCCGAAAGTCGCTCTCACTTTTCCAAACCGTCCGAAGGGCCTGATATTGGTAACGGGTCCAACTGGGTCGGGAAAATCAACTTCACTTGCCGCGATGGTGGACCGAATCAATGCCGAGCGACCGGTACACATCATTACAATTGAAGATCCGGTTGAGTATGTTCATGCACATAAGCAGGCTCTGGTAAATCAGCGCGAAGTCAGCGCTGATACAAAGAGTTTCGCTACGGCGCTGAAGTTTGTCTTGCGCCAGGATCCGGATGTCATCATGGTCGGCGAAATGAGAGATCTTGAGACGATTCAAGCCGCACTTACCGCCGCGGAAACCGGTCACCTTGTGTTTGCCACACTGCATACCAATTCAGCGACGGAGTCTGTCAATCGTGTAATTGACGTCTTTCCTCCTCACCAGCAGGGACAAGTTCGCGCGCAGCTTTCGATGTCGTTGGAGGCTGTGATGACTCAAAAACTTCTGCCAAGAAAAGCCGGCGGTGGCGTTGCGCTTGCGGGAGAAGTGATGATATGCACTCCGGCTATCCGTGCACTGATCCGAGAGAACAAGGTTCACGAAATGTACGGCGTGCTTCAGGTATCACAGAAGTATGGTATGCAAACCATGAATATGGCGTTGCTTGATTTGCTCACTGCGGGTATTGTCTCCCCGGAACGGGCGCTTGCCGCCTCAAACGTACCAGAGGAGTTGGAACGCATGATGGGCAACACCCGGGGCGCTCCTGCAGATCGGGCAAGACAGCTGGCGAGCACCAGTAAGTGGTCATAGACTAACACCGAGAGGGCCTTATGCCTGTATATGTTTACACTGGCCGCTCCAGCGGTTCCAAGACCGTGAGCGGTGAAATAGACGCGAAAGACAAGCAAGACGCAATTCATAAACTTAGGCAGCGCCGATTGGTCGTTTCCGAGGTACGCGCAAAGCCAAAGGACATTGCGGTCGGCGGCGGTCTCAATCGGCGCGTAGGTGTCAAAGACTTGAAGATTTTTGCCAGGCTGTTTGGTACAATGATCAATGCAGGTTTGCCGATTGATACATGCCTTCAGATT
>CAZVXJ010000069.1:0-11951 GCA_964631675.1 uncultured Alphaproteobacteria bacterium | reverse complement strand
CCAGTGTATCTTCGCTGCTCCACGGCAGATTGCGGATATTCCAGTACGCCGCGAAAGGATATTCCGTATCCCAGTTCGCGCCGCCATTGGCTCCGAGAATGTTTGCGGTCTGCCAGAAGCTGTAGGCATCCACATTACCATCACGGTTCGCGTCGAACGCATACTCGAACGAAACACTGTCCACGCCATCGAGTTCGTCTTCGACGTGCGCGATCAGTTCGACGTAATCCCAAGAAGTCCACAGACTGTCTTCATGGGTATTCAGACCCGGACGTGACGCGAACGCGTCTACGATTTCCGGACAGGTCTGGTCAAGACGGAATTGCCAGCTGAAATCGCAGGTGTTACCCATGCGGTCGAGCGTGGTAATTTCGATGGTATACCAGCCGTCGGGCAGAACCACATCGGTCGGACGAGTCAGCGTAAGGGGACCTTCACGGAAGTATTCGTACGGATCGTAGAATGTCTGCGTGAAACCAGGTACCGGCAGGTCATCGGGACCAATCAATCTGATTGTCGACGCGGCATCGCCGTTAAACTGCGAACTATCCGGCGTCGTATCAACGCTAAGGTCAACACCCGATCCCGGATCGCCAGGGCTGTTAAACAGGTAGCGATCATCAATCCACAGCGACAGTGAGTCGAAGTTCGTGAACACGAAGATAGAATCGTCGGCTGTGAGGTCGTTCAATTCGAGATCCGAACTGTTCAGCCACGTCAGGTTCAGACGAATCGTCGTGCGCTCACCGTTAAAGTAGATACCAAGGTCTTCAAAGCGCGGGCAAGTCTCGTCTTCCCAGAATTCGAGCGCATGGTTTCCGCACTCAAGGGTATCACGATGTCCGTAAATATCGCTGATGAAGAGGTCAACTTCATACTCATCCTCGTTGAAGTTGTCGGCGTACCACAAGTAGTTGATCCAAACACCGGCAACGTTCATCGAGTCTACGTGGGCCACTTGCGGCATTGTATTGATGCGCAGGTCAGCCGTATAGAAGTCGACACCTTCACCAAGTTCATCTACCAAGCCGTCGTGGTCATTGTCAACGTCGTCGCACTGGAGAACGCTGTCCTCAACAAAGATGAAGAAACGGGTCGTGTTCTCGTCTTCGTGTGAGAACCAGCGCCAGCTGCCGGAGTTCGTATAAACCTTATACAGGTTTTCGCGCTCCAGATCAGGCGAGGATATTCCGTTGAACGGATTCTCCAGATTCCACAGATCCATGTTATAGGCATCAGCGATGTTAGTATCGCAGGTGACCGTATTAGAATCGCAGATCAGGATCATGCCGGGGTTCGGCTCATTCCAATTTTGAATCGTGATGTAGATCACGCTGTCGAGATCTTCCCACAGGCAGTATTGGGTAACCCATGACTCCGGGAAATCCGTAATCACCAGGTTGTCGTCCTGCTCACATTCACTGTAATCCGAAAGCCACAGCGGGTACCAGTACTGATCCGAAGCGATGTTCGTGTTGAACAGCGGGCCGCCGCCTGCATTGTCATAGAGCGGAATCACCCACACCACGGAGTCCGTATTGTTGCCGTCTACGTTGCAGAAGACATCCGTCGGATACTGAATCGGGTCATTGAGGAAGCCCGTGAAGTCGATGAAGATGTTGCTCCAATCGAATGCGCAATCTTCAAGGCCATTCAGGCAATTCTCGTTGAGCAATACGCTCACCGTCATCACGCTGTCCCAATCCAATCCGTATACAGAATTCTGCAGGACCAGTACGCTGTCAATACCGTTGCTGTCCGGATCTGCCGGGAAGCCGGTAACGTGCGTAAAGTCACCCCACACGACTGACCAGTCGTAGGTCGCCGTGAAGGCCTGAGCATAGCCGTGGGTCATGTCGAGGTAGTAGCCATGCGATCCATTCAGACCGGTCTGGCGCTGACTCTTCACAGATACCCATGCATCCTGGCTGCAATCCCAGTCTTCTTCATTCACGATGTACCACTTGGCAACGAGCCTGAGGTTATCATCGCAGTCACGAACGGTATCCCAGCGGCTCGGGACTGGCTCGTTCCAGTCAGCAACACCGCCATAGCACGGTGCACCACCGATGCGGTACGGATCCGGCGTAATTTCAGTCCAAGCATAGCCGGCACCGAAAGCACGGCAATCCAGCATCATCGAGTCGATACGCAGCGTATCCTCGAAGCCATTGAACAGGCTGTCGAGCCACGCCCACACCTCAATCGTATCGCCAATCTGACCGCGGAACCAACCCGGTGCGCAGTCTTCGTTGGCGCCCATGACCCAAACGCTATCCACGTCGGGTACAGTCGTGTCACAGCCACTGAATTCAAACACACTGAAGGGCGACGTGATGTTGCACGCAGCATCTTCAACGTGGAAGAAGATCGTGTCCGCATGGCCTTCGATGCTCTCGTTTCCGCAGGAACAGATATCTTCATCAACCCAGATATGTGTACTGAGGAATGTAGTCGTATCGTCGTCATCGGCATAGAGGACGCCAGGGTACCAGCCCCAGTAGGCGATAAAGGTATCCGGTGCGATTTCTTCGACAAAGTCAGGATAGACAACCGACCAATCGGCGCTGTCATCCGTGTCGCAATGGAACTCACCGAAGTTCGCCCAAATGCGAGTCGGATCTGCCACGAGGTCGTTCGTATAGCCATTGATCATAGCCCACACGTTGACATGCTCGTCTCCCGGCGTCACGTAAGCACGAACCGAGTCATCACCGATGGTGTAAACGAAGTCTACAATCGGACTAAGCGTATCAACGATAGCAACATCATGCCAAAGGGTCGTATCCGTGCAGTTGCCATGATTGTCGCAAATCCAATAACGAACCTGAAGAACTGTGCCATTATCATACGGCTCATTCAGGTAGTAGTAGCCATGCCCATTTTGTGAGCACGTTCCGCCACCCCACTGGACGCCGTATTCAGTATAGGGCGAAATGTGATCGAGCAGGAAGAGATCATCTGCACTAACCCAACCGTAAGACGCGTCGAACTGCGACAGGTCAATCTTGTAGTAGGAGTAATCCGAAGGAAGCCCGAGGCTCGAATCCGTATTCGGATCATTGATGCATGCAAGGAAGCTAACCTCACCTCCCGGATGCACATACTGCAATGGAAGGTCGAAGCACTCGTCGTCTTCTTCCCAAATTTCTACGATGTCGCTAAGCGAATCGCAGTCGCAGAACGCTCCCAGCGAAACTTCCGGCGGCATACAGTCGCCGCAAAGGTTGAGTTCGTCTTGCAGATAGAGCTCGCGGTCATGATGACCGAGAATGTCATGCGCAGCGTGGAAGCGGAACGGCGGTTCGCTGTTGTTCAGACAGAAGTACTGTTCATCAGGAGTGACCGTCCAGTAAGCGAGGGCTTTAACTTCTTCCTCATCAACTGTCAGGTAGGTAATCTCAAGCGACCAGTTATTCAAGACACCGAAGTCCGCACCGACCTGATCACGAATAACCAAGGTCCAAGTTCCATTTGGATACTGGCCGTTAAACGCACTCAGCAAGCCGTCCGGTCTGAAGGTCCCAGTGAAAGGAGCAGAGCCAGCACTGATTGGAGTCAGAGCCGCATCATCAAAAACCGTGTTGATAAAATCATCCCCAGCGGAGCCTCGATGGTTGGAAAGCATAACCTCCGTTCCATACGGACTCACCAAGACGATCTGGAGATCGTCATCCCACGTGTGCTGGAGATCAATGATTGTGACATTGACATCCACAATGACTCCGGCATCCGGATCATCAATCGTGACGTATGCGGTATCCAAGTCATTGACCGGAACTGGTGCACCGGTATACGGATAGACATCCGTGGCCAAACCGTAAAGGAAGATGCTGTCCGGCGGGACGTTGTCCATGGTGGGATCACCTAGCACGTCGGACAAGTCGGCCCAGATTTGGGTTGTGTCAATTCCAACGCCTACGCCATGAGCGCAGTCAATGCCATTATCACTGACACAGCCAACCAGTGTAAAGGTCTGCTCAGGATCGTAGCATTCAAAATCGGCATCCAAACTGTCCACGAGGACTCGTAGACTGTCATACAAGTACCATCCGGTCCACAGCGGCTCGTTAACGTCTACCTGCACGCAATTCGGGAAGATGTGCGAGGTATTCAGGCCACCATAGGTGGTTGCATGGAGGTCGAAACGGAGGTAGTCACCGTCACAATGTATTGTGGCGAGGTCTGCCGAGTCCGCACGCAAGTACCAGTAGTAGTTTCTGGCCCAACCCAGAGTGTCACCACTGCCGTCAATGTACATAAACCAATTGCCACGCACGTTCCAGTTCACCCACGGATTCGGGTCATCCGTAATCCGCTGGAAGTCACCCTGAAGCACGTGAATCGAATCCACCGGCAGGCCACCAAGTCCCGGAGGACAAAGCGCGAGCTCACAGGTTTCAATAATTGTGGCGCAGACAATCACACTATCTTCTTCTGCGGCAATCCAACCAAGGACTGAATCCGGGGTTCCAACACCATCAGGACGACCCCAGACATTCGGACAACCGGCGGCCCAGAGGTCACAGTCGAGCAGGAAGACGCAGAAGGACGTGTCTTCAAATGAATCAGCTTCATAGGCATCGGTCCACACCGGATCGTTGTAACGACCGGGGTTACCCGCCTGATCCCACGCACCACGAATGACGAGGCAAGCTTCTTCAATGCCTTCCCAATCGGGAGGCAGGTCGAAGTGACCGGTCAATGTGTAATAGACGGAATCCGAGTTAATAACTTCGACTTCCACGGTATCCAGCCAAACATCCACATCCGGGTACAAGAAGCCTGTAATGTGATTCACCGCGGAGATCTGCCAATCGCGAGTCACAACCCACGGATATTGCGAGCCATCCGCATTCGGATAGGCCGTTTCGTCGTAGTGAACTTCCTCCGACACTTTGACGCGCAGCTTGAACTGCTCACCATCCGTATAACGGCGGCCGCAATCGCCATTCACTCCCAGGTTACCTACGGTCGGAGTGGTACCCGTGTACCAGTCACGGCCAGCAACTTGGTTGGTCCATGCGATAAAGCGCGGATTCTCGTTGTCGACGTCCAGCGAGTCAATGAAGAACGGTCCACAAATTTGATAGACGGTATCCGGATCGAAAGCGATGATGCTGTCACCATTGATGGTGTAGGCTTCAACGATGATCGTATCCTGCTGATTCCAGCGGACCAACATCAAGCTGTCAGCGCCGGCATCCTCATACCAGGTGCCATTCCAATAGTAGCGCAATTCGGCAAAGTGGGCCGGATCATGATCGTCCAGTTCCAGCATGCCATCGTAGATGGTGTTGTTGTTTGCCGGATCCGGACCCATGTTGTTGTCAGTCGGGTAGAACAGCGCCTTGCGCACTTCACGCACGCGATCATCGGCCGGCGACGCCGTACCCATCTTGTTCCAGAAACGGAGCACGAGCGTATCCGACAACACATCGCCGATCTGCTCGCCTGCGTCAAGCGACGCCAAGTCAATCAGGATTCGGACGAACATGGAGTCTTGGACTTCGTCGTTGGCCGGATTCAGGATAGCATCATAGCTGCCCGCCCCGCCCATCGAGTCAATCGAACCCGGAGAGAAGGCATTCCAGAGCGGCATCGGCTCCCACGGAATGAACTCTTCATCAATGTAGTTCGTGTCCGCGAGACCAAAGACACCACCGTTGGTAGCGTGAGCGCTATCCGGATCATAATAGTAGAAGCTCTGCGGAATACCGACGATGCGCGGGCACGGCGACAATCCAATAATTGCCATGTCGCACGGGAATTCGTCATCGCAGTCAGGCGCGGTGTACATACCGTCATCCCATGCCTGAATACCGATGATGTAATTGCCGCAGTCATCGTTGTAGCAGTCGGCGTCATCATCGAGATCGTCTGTCTCATAGATGTTCCGATCCGTATCTACGGTGTCGGTCATCCACGATTCAACGGTGATGCAGGCTTCCCATATGCGGAAGTCTGTGCCGTCCGGCGTGTAATCCGTGATCCACATTTCGGCCAGTTCCGGCGCATTGTCCAGAAGACCAAAAATGCAGGACCAATCATAAAGGATAGAGTCTGCCGTCGTGTCGGTACGAATCCACACACACAGACGATCGTCCGTGAAGAAGTTGACTTCACAGTCCGGAACATCGGTGGTGGAATCCTGCGTCACGATCAGCGTATCAATGAACGGACCCATGCCGTTCAGCCAGATGTAGCGCGGAACGCGGCACACATTTCCGGCATTATCCTTCAATTCGAGAGTGGCACGGTACAGACCGTCAGGCAGGTAGCCACCGCCGGGGTACTGATGCCCCCAGTCAAAGTTGATTGTATCAGCGTTAACACTATTGGCGAAGAACGTGATCGGCGACCAAAGTCCCGGATTGTTCGTTCCATTAGTCGGGTCGAGGTGGCTATACCAGATCACGCTGTCATTGACGCCACCGGTAAACGGAGTCACAAGATCCACCGTATCCACACGGACGCGGTAAGTCAAGAACTCACGCAGGCAACTATCCGTAATGCCCTGGGTGAACCAGCGACGGGCGCGGAACTCGAACACGGGGTCGGGTTCGATTCCATTCTGACCTTCCCACAGGTAGGTCGTCGTGATCGCTCCCCAAGCCGGACCAAACGGGAGCGGCGGATTGAAATGCAAGCTATCACCGGTTGTGACAAATGTAGGCTTGCAGGTATCAATAACGGAATGCAGCTGGTTCAGCGTCGTGTAGCCTTCCAGAATGTCCGTCATGCCGTCATGATCGCTTCCAAGCACGCCGTTGCAACCCGCCCAGTCCATATAACGCGCATGCGTAATTCCGACAAGACCACCATACGGACACGGACTGATCAGGCTTAGCCATGCATCAATACTGTCGACACCGTTCTTACCCCACCAAGTGAAGCAAGCCGAGTCACGCGTATCGGCGGGGTCAACATCACGCCAGTCCCACGTTGACTGCAGCGTATCACAGTTCGGCCAAATCTCAGCAGTAGGTGCTCCCGGAGCAATCCAATCCAGACGCGTAACAATGGTACCGAAAGTCGTATCGTTGTTTTCATCCGGTTCCTGACGAACGTCAAAACCGAGCAGGTAGACGTCATTAAAGAGGTCGTCCCAGTTGAGCGGATCCGCGCCGTCTTCTTCCCAGACTTTATCCAAATACCAGCGGATGGAATCCGGGCTTATGTTTGTATACCAATGAGCATCGACACTGTCGTAAGGAGAGAAGCGCTTGTTGCAGGTTCCGACCGCATCGTCAAAGTAGATTTCACTGCCCAGCGCAGGCGGCGGAACGTTATCTAAACAAATATCCGAGAAGTTGTCAAAACCACTAAGATGCTGGTGTCCAGCTGAGCTATTTCCGGCATCGTCGATGAACCAAACATAGACATCTCCGGGAGTATCTGTGTCACTGAAGCACTTTTGAATCTGACACCAGAGCACCCCATTCACTGGAACATCGGCATAGAACACATCATCGTTCAGCCATGCGCCAGCCAGCCAAAGCAGCGAATCATACCCGCCGTGGAAATCCACTTCGTCCACACAGTGAACGTCACTGTTAGCAGGATACGTATCGCAGTTTGCCCACTCATGAAAATCAAATGCCACGTAGGTGACGTCGTGATTGGCCAGAATGTCCTCACCGCACGCCAGTGTTACATCACTTCCGGGGCAGCTTCCGTCAGCGCCCGGGCTAAAATAGAACCGGACGGTATCATAGCAACCGGCATACGTGTCGTTACAGATGTAGTTACCGTTGATCACCGTCATCGAATCCAGGCATTCGCTATCCAGTTCCGGCCGCAAATTATCAATCGGTCGCGAGCAGTAGGAGAGGGTATCGTAGTTAATCGCCGGATTGCCGGGGAAATCACCCGCGGCCCTGACCCAGGTTGCACGAATCACGAGCACCGTGTCGCAGGCGTAGCCATTCTCCAGCACGCCGCAATCCGTCACATAGACGGCGCTATCGGGCGGCGTAACGGCCGTCGCCGGATCACACGTCAGATTCGCAAAGTTGGCGAACACCGTATCACCAATCAATCCAGCATCAAACGAATCATACTGCGCCGCAATCGCGCCCTCGAGCCAAACGGAATCACCAATGGCCACGAGTCCGTCATCATAGAAGCCGCACAATTCGTCATACAGAATGAAACCGCATCCGATACAGATGTTGCACTCGGAAATCGTATTGCGAGGGAACTGGCCGCACTGCACGTTGTTCGGACCCGGAATATCCAGATCGGTTCCGCGAGCAGCGAGACCAAACTGAATCAGTTCTCCCGCGTCGATGCAGATGTTTTCCGGACGGAACGTCAGCGTGCCCGTAAATCGGCAGTGAGTGGGATCCGGTGTGTTGTGTTCCACCAAGGTGATAACCATCGGGTAACCCGTAATGGGTCCGTTGGGGCAGTCATAGGTGGTTGGCAGCACCGGCAGCACACCGAAGCCCGGATTCGCGTCAAAGATCATCTGCAGTTGATCGCAGAAGTCTTCGTCGCCGACCATGGTTACGGTAATGCTGACCGAGTCAGTCGGTGCATCAATGGTATCGTTGGGCGTACCACTCTCGAGACACTCGATCGTGGGCCCGGCGACAATTTGAAATTGCGCAAAGGCGGGAACTGAACTCAGCCCTAACACCATTGCGAACACAATTGCAAGCCACACAAAAGGAGTATTGATCCTCATTTTGTGACTCTCCTGAATATGGGAATGACGCTTTTTTTCATAGGGAAACAAAGAATCTCCGGCGAAAACACCGGAGCGGGCAACGTGCGCCGCCGAGTTAGTAGGACGGTTCTGCATAGTTGAGTAGGTGGAACTGTGTGAGTTATCCACAAAACTATCCGGTTCATTCATGTTCATTTCAGTCGTGTGTCGGTAGCGTTTTGAGGAAAAAAACACAAGCCACCGCATGACACCGGCTCACTGCCGGCCACGTTGCGGATGGACTGTGTGAACAACTTCGATAATTGAAAAACCAGAGACTTAGCGTAAACGAAAATGCCTAAGTTCAAGAAACTTCTATACCAGTGAAAGTTCCCAAATATACTCATTCCGAAATATCTTGTCAAGCCCAAAGTTGAAATAATTAAGGGGTAAGGTTAACCCCGGTTCCTTATGCAAGTGCTTAGGAAAACGGTGAGTTGCGACCAAAATGCGCAAGCCTTCCCTAAAGCCGGTCATATAGGGTTGTTAAATATAGAACTTAAAGCACACTTCTCGGCGTGCCATAAAGCGTAAGTACTACTGCACGCCTGAAGTTAGGATCAACGTACGGACTATTTTCGCGGAAACTATTGATGATACTTGGCTTGCATCCAAAAGGGGAGCCAATTCCATCACATCCCAGCCGACCCATTTACAATCCTGCAGACCCACTAGCCAATTTTGCAGGGTCAGGAATGTTACCCCACCAGGCTCGGGAGTACCCGTTCCAGGAAGTACAGAAGGATCAAGAACATCCAAATCAACCGTCACGTAAAGAGGTCGATCGCCGACCCATTCTCTAATCTGAGCGGGAGAAATGTCGGAAGTTCTTATAATTCCAGACCTTTCCGACAATTCCCATTCCTCCTGGGTTCCTGACCGTTGTCCGACCTGCAAAATGCATTCCCATCGGATCAATTCACCCACCCGACGCATCACGGTGGCATGGGATAGACTCACCCCTAAGTATTCATTTCTCAAGTCCATATGAGCGTCAAATTGAACGACGCAGAGGTCTGGATGGTACCTGAGAGCTGCGCGAACCAGCGGCAATGTCAGCAAATGCTCCCCGCCAAGAGCGGCCGGAATTTGCCCACGAGCGTGAACTTGACATGCCATTTGATATATCAGTTCTAAGGCTCTGTCCCTGTCACCAGGAGGCAAGACCAGATCACCTACATCCGCGAACCTCACATCCTCCAGGTCCAGCCCGAGCACTGGGCAAAACGTCTCGAGTCCATCAGACACATTACGAATCGCAGGTGGCCCAAAACGGGCCCCCGGGCGAAACGATGTAGTCCCGTCATAGGGACAACCGAACAAGACGACTCTGGCATTGTCTGCACTTGGTTCAGCTCCCATAAAAACCGCAACGCGTTGCAGATCAGGTGTGAACGACGTTTCACTCATTCTACATGCTTTTCGTCTTACCAGCAGCGTAAAAGAAAGCCGGCATGACAAAGGCCGCCTGCTGGTGTTCTGCAGTGTAGTATCGCGTAGACTTTACAATCTCGTTTTGGCGTAGAACATGAAAATGAGTTCGCGGATCAGTCGAATCAGAGGCGAGGAGAAAACTCCAGTACCCCGTGGGATAGGTCGGAATTGGAGCCGCGTAAGGGAGCACGATCTTGAAGTGCTTTTTCATCTTCTCAATAATGTCATGCACCACTTCGACATCGGTCCACACGCTCTTGCATTGCGTGACGAAGCACCCGCCCGCATGCAAGGCAGATTTTGCAAGTCGAAAATAATCGTCGTCGAACAGTGCCGCTCCGGGTCCGACCGGATCGGTCGAATCGGACAGGATAATATCGAAGGCGTTCTGGTTTTCTGCAAGGTACTTGAATCCGTCTCCGACTGCGAGTTCGACCCTACTGTCAGTCAAACAGTTGGCCAATTCAGGGAAAAACTGCTGACATACTCGAATGACCTCACCGTCTATTTCGGCCAGAACACTGCGCTCCACGCTGGAATGTTTCAAGACTTCTCGCATCGTGCCTCCATCTCCCCCTCCCACAATACAGACCGATTTTGGATTTGGGTGCGAGAGCAATGCCAAGTGCGATAGCATTTCGTGATAGACAAACTCATCCTTTTCCGTCGTCATCACACAGCCATCTAGTACCAGCATTTTACCAAAGGGAATCGTATCCACGACGAGAATCTGTTGATACTGCGAACGGCCAGAGTAGAGTATATTCCGAATCCTCCACGAGGCCGACAAGTCTCCAAAAGTCTCGGTGAACCAGGTTTCCATGTTCTTTTTTTCACGAAACGAGGTGCAAAAGGCCTTGTGCTGCGAACAGACATGGGCCGTTCTCGTTGTTCAGATAGAATTCGTCTTTGGGGTGGTTGAAAAAGGGGGGAAAATAAATCCGCTCGGCCATGACCCCGTGGGTACGACCGAGCGGATAATATACGAAATTTACGAATAAAAAGGAATGGCCGGGCCGGGTAATTTTATGTCCATAGTACCACGCCGGCAAATGCCGAACCCTTGAAATGGACGATTCCCGAGGCGGACGCAACCTTCATGTCGGTTAGCTTATACCCGCGGGCCTCAAATGCAGCTTCCACCTTCTTGATCACATCTTCCCGGCAGGTTTTCTCGTCAGCCCGGGCATGGTGCTCCATGATAACTCCCGGAAGCTCCGGGTTATCGGGTACCCCACAGGCTACTGCCGCCGCAATCTGAGCGCCGGGTTCATCCGAGGACTCCTCAGCATAGGCAACAGGTACCAATGCCCCGTAAGGAAGCTTCACCGGCTCGATCAACACCGCATTAGGAGGCAGGATCGAGCTCATTCTGACCAAATTCGTGTTTCCAACACCGGCTTTCATGAGCGCATTATCGAATGCGTTTAGCAGAGTCGGACCCTCCGCGTAGCCGGCTACGAGGAAGTACTTGTCCGGCCGAGTTATGATCATTCTGGAGCGATGGTCTCCGACGCCGGCTTGTGCCGAATTTGGAGGCTTCCGTGGACATCCAGAATGCCGCGCTTCATTTCCATAGCCGAGAAACTCGTAGCTTCCAGCTTCTCCTTAAGATGTGCGAAAGCCGTATCAGTGCTCACGTCCTCACCACAAGTGAAGAGGTCCACTGCCGCGTAGCCGTACTCCGGCCACGTGTGAATTGCGAGATGTGACTCCGCAATCACCACTACGCCCGACACGCCATGTGGATTGAACAAATGAAATGCATCCTGAACAATGGTTGCCCCCGACGCGATGGCCGATC
>CAZVXJ010000068.1:0-11997 GCA_964631675.1 uncultured Alphaproteobacteria bacterium | reverse complement strand
CCGCGCTGCAGGAAATCAAGAGCGTCGAAGATAACATCACGACAGTTGAAGACCCGGTCGAGTATCACATTCCCGGCGTGAATCAGGTGCAGACGAAGGCCATGATCGGTTTGACTTTCGCCAACACCTTGCGTTCAATTCTGCGTCAGGACCCTGACAAACTGCTCATCGGTGAAATTCGAGACGAAGAAACCGCTGACATCGCCGTGAAGTTTGCGCTCACGGGCCACTTGGTCTTCTCGACGGTTCACGCGAATGATGCTCCCTCCACCATTACGCGTTTGCTCGATATCGGCGTGCCGCCGTTTCTCGCGGGTTCATGCTTGAACCTGGTGATTGCGCAGCGCCTTGTCCGCAAAATATGCGTCGAATGCAAGGAGTCATACGTTCCTGACGACGCCGAACTGATGTTGATAGGTGTTGAGCGGAAGTTTATCGCCGACAAGAAATTTTATCGGGGCCGCGGGTGTGCACATTGCCGGAACACGGGCTACTATGGCCGGTCGGGAATTTTTGAGATTCTCGAGATGAAACAGAATGTGCGTAGGCTGGTGTTCGACAATGCGAATCAGGAAGACATTCGTGCAGAAGCCATTTCGAACGGAATGGTCCAACTCCGCGATGCAGCTTTCCGGAAGATATTCCGCGGCGAAACGACCGTTCACGAGATGCTCCGCGTAACCGTGCAGGATTACTAAACCACTTTCAAGTTTCACGTTTCAAGTTTAAGCTGCCATGCCAACCTATAGCTACGTTTATAAAGACGCCAGCGGAAATCGCGTAGAAGACAATCTTCGCGCGTCGTCCTACGAGCAGGCCATGGACGCGCTGCGCAAGAAGGGTGCAGCGCAAATCGTCTCGGTTCGTGAAATTCGTGGCGGCCTCGCCGTAGACGAAATGAGCGTGGGCGAGCAGGTAGGTCTGGCGATTTATCGGTTCCGCACGCGGGTTCCGCTTGGCACGCTTGTCTTCTTCACACGCCAGCTTTCCACGATGTTCTCTGCCGGTCTGACGATTGAGCGGGCCATTTCGAACTTATTGACAGAGGAACGCAATTATCGGTTCAAAAAAGTCCTCGTTCAGGTTTCCACGGACCTGAAAAAAGGTTATTCGCTCTCGGAAGCGCTCGCGAAACACCCCGGTGTGTTCTCCAATCTATATGTGGCGCTGGTTCATGCCGGTGAGGTCTCAGGAAACCTGCATGTGATCCTGCAGCAGCTTTCCGACTATCTTGAAACAGTTTCGGATACGCGGCGCAAGGTCATTTCGGCCATGAGCTATCCCGTGTTCTCGCTGATCTTCCTGACCCTGGTGATCACGTTCCTGCTCCTGGTGGTCGTGCCGATGTTCAAGGACGTCTATGACAAGTTCGGAGCACAATTGCCGCTTGCCACCCGAACACTGATGGCCATGTCAGAGATTGTTGCCCACAACTTCCTCGCGGCGTTCGCAACAGTCTTGGCGGTTATCATAGCTTTTTGGCTAGTCACAAAGACTCGCGCAGGGGGAATGGCGTGGGATACTTTCAAGTTACGTGTTCCAATCTTCGGCAACCTGCTGATGAGCGCGATCATGGACAAATTCGCCCGCACATTTGGTATCCTGATTGGTTCGGGTGTGCCTGTGCTCGAAGCCATGTCGCATGCGATTCGCGTCGTGGACAATCGTGTGATTGCGCACGGGCTTCGCGAGGCGTCCGGGTTGATTAAAGATGGTTTTGCCATTTCGGTAGCATTGAAAAAAACCGGCGTGATTCCGCCCATTGTCGTGCAGCTGATGGCCACGGGCGAGGAGACCGGTGAGATAAATCGGCTACTTGAAAAAGTAGCTGAGTTCTACACCAAACAGGTCGATGCCACTATTGGCCGCCTCACTTCTTTGATCGAACCGTTGATGATTATTCTGATTGGTGGAGTCATTGGCATTATTCTCATCGCCATCTATCTGCCGGTGTTCTTCCTCGGTCGCGCCATTCAGACAGGATCCTGATCCAGAGCATGGTTGATAGCCCTTGGGGGCCGCTACCCGGCTGGTTGGTCTATCCCCTTGTTGTCACACTCGGATTGGCAGTAGGGAGCTTTGCAAACGTACTGATTTATCGCCTGCCTCGGGAGGAGTCCATCGTGACTCCTCCTTCTCGTTGTCCGTCGTGTGGCCGCGGAATTCGTTGGTATGAGAATATCCCGGTTCTTGGTTTCCTTTTCTTAAGAGGCAAGTGCGCTGGGTGTGGGTCAGGAATATCAATTCAGTATCCGCTAGTGGAGGCCGCGAGCGGAATTCTTGCATGGCTTGGTGTGCATCAATTTGGCGTGACCTATGCCGGATTTGCGTACAGCTTGCTTTTTATTGCACTACTCGCGCTTGTCATTATTGACTTGCAGACCTGGCTTCTCCCGTTCGCCATTACGATTCCGATGGCAATTGTGGGACTTATCGGAGCCATTTTTTTTGACATGATTCCCATTCGGGACGCACTGATTGGGATGGTGGTCGGAGCGGCTATCTTCTTGATTTTATTGTATGGAGGTAGGGCGGTTTTCAAGAAAGACGCGATGGGTGGCGGCGATGTGGTATTCGGAATAATGGCCGGTGCATTCCTTGGCTGGAAGCTCACAATTCTCATGATTTTTGTGGCCTCATTTCTTGGCACGTTTATCGCGTTAGCCATGTTGGCCCTGGGCAAGGACATTTCAGGGCGCATGATCCCCTTCGGTCCATTCTTAGCCGCAGCAATGGTCATCTGCCTGCTGTGGGGTAATTCCCTGTTAAACTGGTATTTTAGACTTATCGGCGTATGAGTCGCTGGGGCGTTCTCATTGTCGAAGTTCATATTTTAACTCAAGTAGACTTGACTTTTAGAGGCGTGTAGCTTAACTTATGGAATTGTTTCACGCAAGTTGTCACACGGTTTTGATTCGTACCGCTTCGAACCGTTCACACAAACCGTAGCTTAGGAAAAGGAGAAATCATGTCGCGGAGAATTACAGTATTTGTTTTGGCCGTGGCCCTCATCATGGCGAATGCCGTGATGGCCAAGATAGCAACCTCGATCAAGGCACCCACAAAGGTTGCTGTGATTGGAGGAGCGAACGAACCGTATGATGCATCGCGTGGGCCGGTCGATCCGCGTACCGTACGTGATCATTCACGGACACTGGACGAGGTGTATCAAGCCGGAACAACGTATTACGACTACCAGCACAACGGAACAGCTGGCAAGATGATCGGTGTGGATGACCTTGGCTATGTACAGGTCAACTGGATGAACGGGCTGACTTCCGAGCTCGCAGGACCGCGCCACGTATTCTGGAATGGCTGGGATCCCAGCAGCGGCGAGTTTCTTGATGCAACCGGCCGTCAGGCAAACAGCTCAAATCGCGCCGGCTATATTTCTTCCTATACCAACCACGAAGGTTGGAACTTCCCGTGCTTCCACGAGATCGTTCCCGGAGATGCGGGTCCGCATAGTGCCGCAGGTATTGACTACCTCCCGTTTTCAGGTGCTTTCACGATTTCACAGCCGGCTTGGTTTGAGGATCCGGATCCCGCCCAAAACGGACTGCTTCAGAGCATTTGGCCGAAGATTGCCGTGACCTGGAATCCCGACACAATCGTGCACATGGTTTCCACCGAGAGCCCGCTGTCCGGAGTGGCAGGCGACCCGCAGACAAACCACTACAGCAGAGGCATTCCTGTATTCGACGAGTTCGGATCGGGTGTCGAAATTGAATGGCAGCCTGTTGAAGGTGATCTCGAGTACATGGAAGTCGATCTGGTTATGACGATTGCCGCAGACATCGCTGCCTCGCGCTCCGGTGATCGCGTTGCCATGGCTTGGGCACATCCGATTGACGATCCGACGGATCCGAATACTTCGAATCAGATCAACAACGACTGCTTCATCATGATTTCGGAAGACGGCGGACTGACTTGGGGCGAGCCGATCAACATCACTTCGTTCCCGACGCCGGACTTTGATTGCCCGAGCGGCGACTCGGTTGCTTGCAACCTGGATACATTCCGTCTCTACACGGACTGCACAATCTTCTTTGACGAAGATGACTTCATTCACGTTGGATTTTCGACCCGTACATATTACGGTGTCGGCGCCATTGATCCGGATGGAATCATGAATCCGGGACCTCTTTCCTGGATTGACCAGTCTGGTATCTGGCATTGGGGCGAGGAGTTCGAAGAATTCACCCCCGTCATGAACGAGTATTATTTCTTCGAGATCGACGGTGCAATTTCGGATGTGGGTGCGTGGCAGCTGAATGTGCAGCGCCCAACATTTGCACAGGATCCGGAGACCGGTTATCTCTACTGCTCCATGATGCGCTATGATTCCAATCAATACAGTGACGCATTCTGGCACATGGCCGACGCGTGGGTGGCTGGTTCGTGCAACGGCGGCCGTTCATGGGGTACGCCGGTCAATGTGACCGATACAGACGGTGGCGAAGGCACTCCGCCTCCCGGAAGCCTTTCCGAACGCGATATCACGCTTTCCGACCTCGTGACCTACGAAAACGGCGTGGGCTATCTTCACATGCAGTATGTCCTGGACCTCGATGCCGGCGGTATTCCTCAAAACGAAGGTACGGCGACTTTGAATCCCGTGATGTATCAGCGCATACCGGTCAGTGATATTCCGATTGAGCTTGACGCAGAAAACCTCTGGCCCGCGTTCCACGTGGACTCGACAGGTTTCCCCGGTCGTGACTTCCCGCTCGGCCCGTGCGGCAACGCCGCCGATCCGAATCGGCCCACGCTTCAGCCGGAATCGTTCACGCTGTATCAGAACTATCCCAATCCGTTTAACCCCAGCACGAAGATTCTGTTCGACTTGAATCGCGATGCTTTTGTGAGCTTGAAGGTATACAACGTCATGGGTCAGGAAGTGGCCACGATGTTCGACAACAAGTTCATGCACGCGGGCGCTCAGGTTGCGGATTTCGATGCTTCGAGCCTTTCCAGCGGTGTGTACATGTACAAGCTGACCGTTGGCGACCAGAACGTCACACGCAAAATGGTGTTGATGAAGTAGATTCGAATCCATGTTGAACGAGACAGCAAATTGCCGTTCGTTCAGCTTTGTTTAGTTGCCCTGCAGGGCCGGATGCCACCGTGGCATCCGGCCCTGTACTTTATGAAGGAAATAACTTGTTTATAGATCGAGCGAAAATTCAAGTGAGGGCCGGAGACGGAGGAAATGGGTGCGTTTCCTTTCGACGGGAGACCTTTGTCCCAACCGGCGGCCCTGATGGCGGGAACGGCGGCAAGGGCGGCTCGGTTTATGTCCAGGGTGACAGCCAGCTTCACACACTGGAAGACCTTCAATACAAAAAGAAGTATGTTGCGGAGCGCGGGCAGCATGGTATGGGCGCACGCAAGTTCGGCCCTTCGGCCGATGACTTGATTATTCGGGTTCCGTTGGGCACGCGAATCTATGTGGACGGACTACTTGCTGCAGATATCGTGATGCAGGGGCAGAAGGTATGCGTGGCCAAGGGAGGACGCGGAGGAAAGGGGAACGCCCTGTTTGCAACTCCGACAAACCGGACCCCACAGAAGGCAACTCCGGGACAAAAAGGTGAGGAAAAGCACCTGTTGCTCGAGCTCAAATTGATGGCTGACGTGGGAATGGTTGGAATGCCGAACGCCGGCAAGTCCACACTGCTTTCGATGCTCACCGCAGCAAGCCCAAAAATTGGTGCATACCCTTTCACCACCTTGCATCCGAATCTCGGAATTGTAAAGCCCGCCGAATATTCGAGTTTTGTCCTGGCGGACATTCCGGGTTTGATCGAGGGAGCTTCGGAAGGACGGGGACTGGGTTACGATTTCCTGCGGCACATCGAGCGCACGCGAGTGCTGCTCTATCTGATCGATGCCGCAAGTGACAATCCGAAGGAAGACCTGAAGATGCTGAAGCGCGAGCTGAAGCAATGGAATCCCGATCTGCTGAAACGACCTTCTCTGATTGTACTTTCGCGAACCGATCTGCTGAACGGCAGTGAGCTCCCGAAAGGACCCTGGAAAATGGGGATTTCATCAGCCACGCAAGAAGGTCTGGAGACTTTGATCGCAAAAGTGTGGAAGCTCCTGCAATCTGCGCCAGTCCCGGAGTTTTACCGGGAGCCGGAAGTCGATGACGATATTATGGAGATCGAAGACGAAGACGATGCGTGATCGCGCGGAAACGATTGCACTTCTGAATTTGCTCGAAGTTGAGGGCGTTGGATCAACGACAGCGTGCAAGCTCGTGGGCAGGTTTGGCTCTGCGGCCGCTGTATTTGCGGCCTCAGAATCGGAACTTCGCTCGCTGCCCAGAATGGAAGACGAAGTTATCAGGCGCATTCGAAGTGCACAGGCGGATGGCCAAATGGGAACAGAGCAATTCGAGAGAGCTGAGAGCGCCGGTGTCAAAGTGGTTACTCAGTGGTCGGATGAGTACCCCCCACTGTTGAAAAGAATTGAAAGTGATGCTCCGGCCGTCTTATTCGTTAGAGGTGATCTTCGCACCGAAGCCAAACGACTGGCTGTGGTTGGCACTCGCAGTTCTACAGACTACGGCAAGCGAATGAGCCGCGATTTGATACTTGGGCTGCGAGGTCGAAACGTGCATGTGGTTTCCGGATTGGCGTCAGGTGTTGACGGGACTGCTCACGAGGCGGCAGTGGACGCCGGCCTTGTTACTGAAGCGGTCTTTGGTTGTGGTGTTGATATCATCTATCCACCGCAGAATGAAAAACTGGCTGAGAGAATTTTAGAGGGCGGCGGTGCGTTAGTCTCCGAATATCCATGCGGGACAGAGCCGGATCGTTTTCATTTCCCTGCTCGCAACCGGATTATTGCGGGGCTGGCTCAGGCCACGCTGGTCGTCGAGGCCGGCGAGAATTCCGGTGCACTGATAACAGCAAGGCTGGCATTGGACTACAATCGTGAAGTCATGGCGGTTCCCGGTGCGGTCACAAATCCCAAAACACGAGGGTGCCACAGCTTGCTCAAGGAAGGCGCGGCGTTAATCGAGAAGTCAGAGGATATTCTACAGATACTGGACTCAAAGTACGACGCCACACAGCGTGCCAAAGAGACTGAGCAACTTGTTCTTGAACTTCCGGCGGTTGAACAAGACATTCTCTTGAATATTGATGTTACGGAAGCAACTCACATTGATCATATTGCTGCGAAAATGGGTCAACCTGTCGGGTCTGTCTTGGGCAGACTATTGATGCTTGAGCTTAAAGGTATTGTCAGACAATTGCCGGGGAAGTATTTTGTCCGCGCGTGACGTTGCAGCACTTACGCTGCCCCCGCAACTACTTGCCAATTGCAATGTCGTATTGTTTGAAGACGAGACTATATCCACGGACCTGTTTCCGCTGGCCGTCCTGCGTCCAAGTTGGGAGATCTTCAGTGGCGCAGGAACTCTCAGACGATGGGTGCAAGACCTCATCGCCGGGGATTGTTCATTAGTACTGAGGCCGCGATCGGAGCTTGAAGCGGTTTCACAGCTAATCGCGGATGCATCAGAGTCTTCGTGGGATAACGATGCAGATGTTCTCTTCATAAATGGGCGGGTCATTGGAGTTTGGTCTGAAACCACCACGGCCGATGAGCTTCCGTCGACATATGTCGATGCCTCGGGGCGACTACTCTGGACACGACTTTCCGCCACCGCTGCCCGTAAGTATGTAAACATGAGGGGAACAAACCTGGCCGTGGCACTCGTTCAAGAAACAGGCCAAAAGCCGCGTTCGCTGGATGGCTGGACGGTCCTGGCTGCAGATTACGTCTGGGATTATATGAGGCACAATGGCCGGCTTCTCGAACGACAGCTGGGTCTTGCACCTCGTACGGCGACGGAATGGCTTGGCGCACACGTCTTGCGGGAATTGCCAGCAGGAGTGCATCTCACCGATAAGAGCGGCGGATGGCCAATCTGGGTGGGCGCTAACTCCAGGCTCATGCCCGGAGTGGTTCTCGGCAATTCAACGGGGCCGATTTGGATTGGCAGCGGGGTCGAGATTGAGCCGCACACCTATTTGCAGGGGCCGATTTACATCGATGCACATGGACGGGTAAAGTCGGGGACGAAAATCTACAAGGATACGAGTTTGGGAGTCCATTGCCGTGTTGCAGGTGAGATATCGCAAACGGTGATGCAGGGATACGTGAACAAACAGCATGATGGTTTCCTGGGCAATAGCCACCTCGGCTCGTGGGTGAATTTGGGAGCAGACACTGTCACGTCAAATTTACGGAATGATTACGCGACCGTGAAGGTGCGGGTCAACAACCAGTTGGTGGATTCAGGTGAACGATTCGTCGGACTGATGTGCGGCGATCACACAAAGACCGGGATCAATACCATGTTTAATACGGCCACCGTCGTCGGCATCGCGGCAAACATCTTTGGCGGCGGCTATCCGACCTCGTGGATAGACAGTTTTCAGTGGGGCGGGAAGGAAGGATTCCGCATGGGCGATTTGCAGCGCACGTTGGAGACCGCACGATTCGCAATGAGCAGGCGCGGGCAATCACTGAGCCATGCGGAAGAAGAGCTAATGACCGGTCATCACCGGCAAGTCACAGAGAAGAGGAACAGTAAAGCATGAGAAAAGCAACGGTTGCCGGTGTGGCGATTGCCCTCCTGACGGGTGCGGTCGCCCTACTATGGAGTCCTGATCTGCGCGCTGAGAGCGAAGGCGACGTGAATATGCAGATTCAGAAGCTGAATTACATTCTGCGTACCGTACGGGACAATTATGTGGATGATCCGGATGCCGCCGAGATTCTCGAGGGGGCCATTCGCGGCATGCTGGAGGAGCTTGATCCGCATTCTGTCTACATTCCGGCTGATGAACAAAAAAAGATTGCTGAGACTTTTAAAGGTGAGTTTGAAGGCATTGGCATCACCTTTTCCATCCAGGACAAATGGCTGACCGTGATATCTCCCATTCCCGGCACTCCGTCCGAGCGGTTGGGAATTCGTGCAGGCGACCGAATTGTTAAGATTGACGGCTCCTCGGCTTACGGAATCTCGAATGATGAAGTCTTCAAGAAACTGCGCGGCAAGAAAGGTACGGTCGTGCATGTTTCCATACAACGGCCCGGGATTGAAGTGCCGCTGGAGTTCGACATCACGCGCGACACGATTCCCATTCACTCCGTTGGCGCATCTATGATGCTGCAGGACGAACTGACGGGCTACATCAAGATCAATCAGTTCACCGCCACGACCGATCAGGAGGTGAAGCAGGCACTCGATTCGCTCAAGCGTTCCGGAATGCAGCAACTTCTGCTTGATTTGCGCTCTAATCCGGGAGGCTACTTGGATCAAGCCTGGAAGGTTGCGGATATTTTCCTGCCCAAGCCGGGCCAAATGATTGTGTACACCAAGGGTCGTACACCGCGGTCTTTCCAGGAATTTCGCACGACGGGATCAGGCAGGGACAATGAGTTTCCACTGATCGTGCTGATCAATCACGGCAGTGCCTCGGCGTCTGAGATCGTGTCAGGTGCGATTCAAGATCATGATCGCGGTTTGGTCGTGGGCGAGCGGAGTTTTGGCAAAGGACTTGTGCAGACTCCATATCCACTGCCTGATGGTTCCGCTGTGAGAATCACCACCGCACGCTACTTCACTCCCGCCGGCCGGCTCATACAGCGGCCCTATGATAAAGGAGCTGCCGAATATGTCGCTGAAGCGTACATGGATGAAGAGGGCGGCGAGATTTTGGATCCTGCACTGAATGATACGACCAAACCCGAGATATTTCACACGGACGGAGGGCGGACTGTCTATGGCGGAGGCGGGATCACACCCGATAGTGTGGTAAAGTCTACACGACTGACGGCCACATCTGCGACTCTGCTCAGCCAGCGTACATATTTCGATTACGCCAGTGATTATGTGGTCAAGAATCCCGGAATCGGCCAGGACTTCGAGAAATTTCTGAACGACTTCGAAGTTACCGACGCGATGCTGAATGACCTGAAAGAGCTTGCGAAGAAGAAAGAGCAGAAAATTAAAGATGACGAGTGGACCAAGGATCTTGAGTTCTCCCGCAGCAATGTCAAAGGCGAGATTGCCGGTATTCTCTTCAATGACAGAAATCTATACTACAAGGTAAGACTGCAGGGCGATGAGCAGGTCAACGTGGCCACGAAACTGTTCAACCAGGCCAGAGAGCTTGCGGCAAGTGCGCCGAAAGTGGAGAATGCTCGATAGCTGAATCATCCCCAGGGGTGGCATAGACGACCCTTGGCCGCAAATGAGTATCGATTTCACAATGTGTGCTTCTGCCCGAGTCCGGGGCGGGCCCCGGCCTGCTTCGGACTCTGTGTATTAGCGGTGCCTCTCGGTGGGCGTCCACACACCGTCATTCGCAGCGCAATTCAGCTCGTCTCCGACACCAGTAAGAAACGACCCATTGAGCAAAATGGATTTAGAAACGGGAGCCCACAACGTCCTTTTATGAACATATGGTCAATAACATAGAGTTTAGGCCGATGAAACCAAGTTTAATTTGCTCTTTTTGTGAGATTTAGCTATATTCGGCTTGCTCAAACCTCGGCGTTTTTCAGCCGAAGCGGCCACTCTTGCGGCGCCGATTGAGCCGCAAATTTGACTGGCGGACTTTTCCATGCTGTTCCTCCTGAGAATTACTCGCTACTTCATATTTGTTTTGCTGATTTCCGCGCTCGCGATGGGTGCGGAAAACGAAGTGGTCGTAAAGGCGCGCGACGCCGTCAGCCACGGAGACTGGGAAGCGGCGACAGCTTTGCTGACGCCCTACCTGAAGGACAACGACCGCGACGAAGCTGCGTGGTCCGTTCTCGCTGACGCCCAATTGGCTCTGGGCGACACCGCGGCGGCGGTATCGTCATACGAAAAAAGCTTGAGCATTGAGCCACGGCACCCGTCAGCCGTGCTCGCGCTAACCGACTTCTACTTGAAGCAGTCCAAAGTCTCCGATGCCGAGCGGATTGTTGCTGCAGCGGAAGCCAAGGACACGAAGAAAAAGTTAGACGAAATCAAAGTGGCCCGGGGTCAGATTCTGGCGCGCCAAGGCAACATGGGCGAGGCCACACAACGGCTGGCAACGGCCACAAACAAGAATCCCAAGAACCCACTCTATCCCCAGATTCTGGCCAGAATTTATGCCGACCAGAAAGTCTGGGCGCTAGCAGAAGAGAACTATGCGCGAGCATGGGAGCTGGCGCCGGGCGACGCGGCCATCGCCTATGAGTATGCTCTCGTCTTGCAGGAACAGAAGAAGTACAATGAGGCCCTGGATTTGTTCAAGCTGGTTCAGGAAAAGGACCCCAGCAACAAGTCCGTGGATTACATGATCGGGCGTCTCTACTTCGCCGCAAAACGGTATGGCGAAGCGGCAACACAATTCAAGGCTTCAACGGAAAAGCAGCCTGATCATTTCTTATCATGGATGCTTCTCGGCAAGAGTTATCTTGAATTCTCAAAGGCCGAGAAAAAGAACTTCTACGCCAATGCGGAGGCCGCGCTCGCAAAAGCGGTTCAACTCAAACCCGAACGGCAAGATCTCAAGAAACAGCTTGCCGAGGCGAAGTTCAACACAGGCAAGGCTCTGCTTGGCGTCGCAGTCGCTGACACGGTGTCCAAAGACCCGGCCCGATTTGACAGTGCGATTTACGTATTGGAAACAGCCGCGTCAATGGATGCATCGTTGGCCGGCATCTACGGTCAGATAGCACGTGCCTTTGACAAAAAAGGCAATCTCGATTCTGCACGCGTCTATGCCGAAATGGAATTCCGGCGCAATCCATCCGATGCAACCGAGCTCTCACGGTTCGTTAGCATCTTGCAGCGACAGAAGCACCACAAAGAACTGAGTGACTTGCTGGAACCGCAACTCGGTGACTCTGCAGTCTTGAAGAAGTTCGGACTCATTGCGGTGAATAGCCTGCTAGAATCGGCGCAGTATGAAAAGGCGGCGGAAACGGCGCTGA
>CAZVXJ010000067.1:0-12064 GCA_964631675.1 uncultured Alphaproteobacteria bacterium | reverse complement strand
TTACTCATTACATTCAGACTTTGGGGATTTGTCTCTAAAGAGCAGCTGTTCGGGATCACAACTTTTCAAGTTTGTTCTGGAGTTTTAGGGTAAAGATATGAAATTTTCGGCTTCGCAAAGCGCACTATATTCAGGATTATCAACGGTTTCCACTGTTGTGCCGTCCAAAAGCCCCATGCCCGTGCTCACGCAGATTATCGCCAGATTGAGCGGAAACATGCTGACCCTTGCCGCGACGGATCTGGAAATATCGCTGGAAACCAAGATCGAAGTCAAGGGGCTGAAGGATGGGCAGACGTTGTTTCCGGCGCGGAAATTTTTGGAGTTAATCCGCGATTGGCCGGACGTGATGATGAGTGTGGAAGCGACGGATCGCGACCGGATTGTGGTGACGGACGCTGCCGGAAAAAAATATGAACTCGCTTGTGAGAATGTGTCAAACTACCCGAAAGTACCGAATCTGGACAGCGGAAATTGGCTAAAGTTTGATCGCGGAAAGTTGCGCCGCATGATTGGCAAGGCGATGTTTGCCGTATCGCGAGATGAACTCAGGCCGCAATTGACCGGCGTGTTCATGCAGACGATGCCCAACAGCCTGCGGCTGGTATCGACGGACGGACACCGGCTTGTGAAGGTGCAGGCCGAAACATCCTTCGGTGAAACCAAAGATTGCATCGTGCCGAAAAAGGCGATGGATATTCTGATGCGCATCTGCGAGCGCGAAGGCAATGTGGAAATTTCCTTCACACCCAACCAGGTGGGATTCCGCAGCGGCAACACCACTCTGATCTCTAAATTGATCGAGGGGAAGTATCCGAACTACGAAGCCGTGATTCCGCAGAACAACGACAAGACTTTGAAGATGGAGACCAGCCAGTTTCATGCGGCGGTGCGGCGAGCGGCCACGGTATCGAACGAAATTTCACACCAGATTCGCCTGAAGCTGGAATCCGAGGAGCTGATGATTCAGGTAGAAGACGCCGAGCAGGGCAACGAAGGCGAAGAAAAAGTGCCCTGCACTTACGATGGCGACGCCATGGAAATCGGCTACAATGCGGGCTATGTGCTGGATATGCTGAAGCAGATCGAGGACGATGAAGTGGTGTTCCATCTGGGCGGACCGACTGCCGCAGGGATCGTGAAGCCCGCTGAACAAGATAAAGATTTAGACCTGCTCATGCTGATCATGCCGGTACGATTGAACTGACTATCGGCAGGGACTCGTTCGAAAGCGAAGCAGGAAAAAAGAGAGCGGGTGTGCGGCACCCGCTCTTTGCTCTCACACTCATTTCTAATGCCCATTCTCTCTGCCATCGGTAATACGTCACTGATCCCGCTCAGGAAAGTGGTTCCAGCGGGATGCGCGGAAATTTATGTGAAGCTCGAGTGGGAAAATCCTACGGGTAGCATGAAGGACCGCGTGGCACTGGCGATGATTTCGGCCGCGGAAAAAGATGGCAGGCTGAAACCGGGCGACACCGTGGTTGAGTATACTGGCGGCAGCACGGGAACGTCGCTCGCCCTGGTGTGCGCGGCGAAAGGCTACCGGCTGCGAATTGTGACTTCCGACGCCTTCAGTCAGGAGAAACGCGACCACATGGCCGCGCTGGGAGCCGAGCTCACGATTGTTCCGAGCGAAGGCGGACGCAGCACGAAGAAGTTATTTCTCGACATGATCGAGACGGCGCGCGAGATGAGCCAAGAGCCGCACACCTTCTGGACAAATCAGCTCGAAAATCAGGACAGCCCGTCCGGCTATTATGCACTGGGCGAAGAAATCTGGCGTCAAACGGAGGGGAAAGCGGATGCCTTCGTGCAGAGTGTGGGCACCGGAGCCTCTTCACGGGGAGTGGCGACAATCTTGCGGCGCTACAACCCGGGGATTAGAATTATTGTCGTCGAACCCGCGGAGTCGCCCGTGCTGTCCGGCGGTCAACCGGGGGCACACGACATCGAAGGCACGGGCATCGGTTTTACTCCGCCGCTATTCGAGCGGTCACTCGTGGATGAGATTATTCCGGTCAGCACGGATGAAGCACGGGAAATGGCGCGCAGACTTGCGCGCGAGGAGGCGATTTTCGCCGGCACATCTTCAGGCGGAAATGTGGTTGCTGCGATAAAAATTGCACAGCGGCTGGGTCCTAAGGCGCGGGTGGTAACCCTGATGATTGACTCAGGGCTGAAGTATTTGAGTACGGCCGTTTACCGCGGAGCATAGATAGAATTAGTTGCGATAGAAATCCCCTCTCTGCCATGTAGAGAGGGGATTTTTGCGTGGGTACCGATTTCGTGCTCAGCTATGAAAAGCATTCGCCCAGCCGAATAGCGGCGAAATTCACTTTTCATTCAGTTTTGTGGTTTGATAGTCCAACAAATACATGGGTGAATGTGGGAATCATCCGGGCTGCAGACGAACACAAGAGACCCCGCACAAGAAGCTGTTAATATTTAACTTGTGCGTTGAAAATCATCGGCTCCGGGTTTGCTATTCTGGGCAAAAATACGTATATTAGCTTGGTTTAGCCCGAACGTTCTGAAACACTGAAATTCTGAACCGTCGACACGCATAAATTGAAACAAACCAGGACCATTAGCATCGCCAGCGCGGTCGAGAAGCTGCTGGGCCGGAAGGCCTGGCAGAATCCGGTGACCTGCGCGCGGGTCGCCCTGCTTTGGCCGGAGATCGTGGGGCCCGTGGCCGCGCAGCATACCTATCCGGACGCGCTCTCGAACCACAAGCTGTACATCGTTTGCGATCACGACACGTGGCGCACGGAGCTGCAATACTTGAAGCCGGAAATGCTGAAACGGATTGCCGAAGTCGTCGGCGAGGGCGCGGTGAAGGAAATTTTCTTAAGGTAAGGACGAGGGATGAACGATGAAGGATGAAAGAAAACCGAAGCCAAGAGTTCCAACGCTCGCGATTCTTGTCTGCACTGTGCTGCTTGGCGCATCGCTGTTTGCCGATGACGAAAAGAAGGCGCGCGGGAAATTCGAGGAAGTGCAGGTTTTCGGCAGCGACAGCTCGCAAGTTTATCTGCGCGTTGAGCTGGAAACGAGTTACGGCTGGCTGTGGCAGAAGACGCAGGGCCGGGCCTACACCACTTCCGACAAAGACGGCAAGCACCGGCTGAAAGTGGACAAACTCTGCCTCACGCTAATCGCGCATGACACGACCACGCAGTGCGCTGAAGGCAAGGACGAAATCATTATCAAAGAAAAAAAGCGCGGCATTGGCATCAAGAAAAAGCTTGCGCAAATTTCCGCCTGGACCGAAGGCCCCGCGCTCGGCCCGGAAAAGCTGGAGATGAAGCCGTAGGCTACCATGCATCGCCTCGCTATCATACTGACTGTATTCTGTTCGGCCATTGCGGTTGCGCAGCCGTACGAACCCATCGTGCTGTGGGATCGGAGCGGCGAGACGGACAGCTCGGCCTACGGGCACGAGATTCTGCCGCTGGGAGATCAGAATGATGATGGATTTGCTGATTGGGCGGTGTTAGCCTACGGGAACATTGCTACGTGGCACGGTACCCGAAGGCCGTACTTAGAGTTCTTCCATGGTGGAAATCCGCCTTCAACTGAGCCTTACTTTGTCTTTCAACAAGATTCACCTGCTTTTTATCAGTCATGGTTCGCTGGAATGGTTGGTGATGTAAACGGGGACGGATATAGAGACTGGATGACCGAATACTGGCCCCAAGGATTTCCTCCCTATCGAATCTCAGGCCTATTTTATGGCGGTGGAGAACCTACAGAAACACCGGATCTCGAGTGGCCAACTCCGGTAGTGGCGGGTTTCTACTGGATTGATAATTTCGATTTTAACGGTGATGATTATGATGACCTCTTTCATCGGAATAACGAGACGCAAGCGGTGAAAGTCTATTTTGGCGGAAGTCATTTGGATACACTTCCGGACTGGAACCTATACCAACCTCCGCAAGGACTCAATCAAACGATTCCATCTGCCGTCGGCGATTTCAACGGTGACGGCGCATCGGATTTTATGTGCTTTAACATGAACGGCGGCAATCTGGCGGTCTTTTTGGGTGGCGCCGGTCCGGATACAGTGCCGACGTACTTTTGGAGCGATGCACTGTACCCTTATTCCGGGATGGACAGCTTGAACGGCGACCGCTTTGATGACTGGGGTTCAAGCTATGTTTACTTTGGCCGTCCGGTGCTGTTTCCGGAACCGGATGTTATTCTGAACTCCGCATCGCCCTCTTATTCGGTGGATGCGGGGGATTTCAACGGGGACGGTTTTCATGACAAGATTTTGTTTGCACGCTCCACACTGAATAATCCGTTCGGTGCGTTAGACCTTCACTTGGGCGGTACATGGCTGCACCCTGATCCGGTTTTTATGATTGAAGGCAATGAACCGCCGTATAATCTGAGGGGAATCTACACGGCAGCGGGTATAGGCGACATCAACGGGGATGGGCTGGGGGAGTTAGCGGTAGGGGTGTGGCATGAGACATTTGGTCCGCGACGCGGGCGGTGCGTGATTTTTTCGGGAGATACACTGAGAGTCGCAGCAAATCCGCACGTACCGGCCCTGCCACAGCAAATCAGCATCACCGTCTTTCCGAATCCGTTTAACGCTGCAACGACTGTCAAAATCAAACTGCCGTGGTCGAACAAGCTCGGCGAACTGGTTGTTTATGACGCGCTGGGACGTGAGGTGGCGAAAGAAACGCTGCCGCCGTTGGTCACCGACGTGACGTTCCGTTTCAACGGCGCAAATCTTTCTAGCGGCACATATTTTCTGCGCGTCAGTTCCGGCGCGCTCCTGAAAACTCAGCAATTGATTTTGATCCGGTAGTCTCATTCGTCGCATCATTTAGTGAATTAATCTCCCACAAAAAGAGATTGCCATGACACACCCAAAGTTTTTTTTCGCGGCTGCACTGCTTGTTTTAATTGCCGCCAAAGTCGGTTACAGTTTTGATATTGCAATCTACAGTGACCCAGTGTCGGACGCCAATAGTTGGTATTTAGGCGAACACCGCGCATGGTACGACGGAACCGACGCTGAGTATCGCGCGACCTATTTCAATTTTTCCCCGAGCGTGATGGAGGATACGTACCGCTGGTACAAAGAGATGGGCGTGGACTATGTGATGGTGAATTATCCTTTTAATGACAATTTCTACGAGATTCCGGTGGATACAGGAATGCGCATCAAGGTGATGAACTGGTTTTATCCGGGTCACGGCACGATGCATGGTGATAAATATGTTGATGCGCAATTTCGCAATGTGCAGGTCGGATTTGCACAAGAAGACTTGCTTCCGAATGATCCGCTCGGATTTTGGACATTTGATAGCAGCATCGGAGAAAATGCGGAACGAATAGAAGAGGGTGGCCCGTCATTCTTCGCTCAACAGAACTTGCGTCCCGTCGTTAAGATGGATTCCGTGTATGGAGACACATTGTGGCGGGCAACATCGAATCTCGGCGCATTCTCAGGTTGGGATTACTATACGACGGGCTGGTTGGACAGCAGCATTTACATGCCGATGCACTACAAATTGACATGGGCGGTGGATCCGAACGGCACAATCGACACGACTACGTCGATTGCAGATTTCTACTGGATGGTGCACACGCCAAACGATACAATGTACGGCATTCCAAACACGCATTGGTGGCGATTTCCGGTGAAGACACTGACGCTGGATACGTTGCCAGATACCACGAACTGGATCAGTTCTGAATTTTACGAGGATGCCCATTCGGGCTTTTACCACTTGTTGGATGACAATTTCGCTGTGGTGGACACAATTGAGTGGCAGGATGTATACTTCGGACCTGCGAATCAGCCGCGAGGACTTGATGAAATTCCATCGGGCCAAGTTTCCTATGGAGGGCGCACTTCCGTTCGCATGGCCGTGTACTACCGGGGAACACATGCATTCTTTTTAAATCGGATCGAAGTCTATGATGAAGGAGCGTGGCGGATGTTTGCATTGACCGGAGATGATTCCGCAGACTATGCAGATTCCATTGCGGCTGCGTTTCAGTACGAGTTTGCTCACTCGAACGGGAAGTCCGCGGGATGGTATTATGATGAATGGGATTTGAGCGGGCGGAACAATGGCAACCCCGTACTAAAGTCCATTGTCCAAGTCAATAAAATCTTGGACGACCACAATCTTCCGACATTCTTCATCAACGGCGATCCGGGGATGGAATCCGGTAATTGGCCGAGAAACTTTTTGCTGCGAGAGGACAGTTTACAGGGAATTCGGATGTCCACTCACATGAACGAGTTCTATTTTCTCGGCGGTGGAACATGTACGCCGAACACAGGTTCATATGGTTCGTCCCCGGTTGAGTTTCATCTGACCGACTCCTCTTCTGACGGCCCGTACATTTCGCTCGACCCGTGCGGCAGCGCTATCCCTGATCAAGGAGACGGACCACAAACCAGGTATGCGGGAGAAAAATCGCTGCAATGCGGCATAGACGGCTACATCTGGGATTGGCGATATGCGATGAATCATGGCGGGCCGGATCATTCCGCCATTGATGTGCCGTGGAACGATGGAGTGAGTCCGATGATGCATGCGTCGTTGCTGGAGCAGACGCGGATA
The DNA here is from genome assembly GCA_964631675.1 of uncultured Alphaproteobacteria bacterium. Classification (GTDB taxonomy): domain Bacteria; phylum Electryoneota; class RPQS01; order RPQS01; family RPQS01; genus CAZVXJ01. Next base: position 5,459 of record CAZVXJ010000067.1, on the reverse strand, counting down.
GTCCATGAGCGCGGCGAAAAACATTGGGCACTGCTTCAAGGAGATTGGGACGGCGTCCAGCTTGACTCCCCATTGAATTGTTGTCCGATCCGTGTCCCTACTCCGAACGAGACAAAGCTTGGAGCGTGGCTGGCGGTTGCCTGTGATGTTGACGGTATTATGTGGTATCCGTGGAAATTTGGCGGACTGCTTGAGTGGACGGATACAACGCACACCGGAATTCAGCAAACTGATCGCTACGCAAGCGCAAAGAAAGCTTGCACAGAAATTAAACGCATCGAACCCATTCTCGAATCGCTCGAGTTCGTGAAAACGTACGCTTCGCGGGCGTTTGAGACGGATTATCCGGATAGCGCGTACGAAGCAACAGCGAAGGATGTTTTGTTTTCTGGCGAGGAGATAATGCGCACGGTGGAGAACATTGAAGCATTCGTGCCCGACGGTGAAGGTTGGGAGGAAGAAGCCGAAGATAATCCGTACGTTCAGGTGTCGCGGTCTCGGAGCGCAGTTGTCCCGGAAAATAATCCCGATTTTGAAGACTATTGGTTCCTCGTGGTAAATAGGAGAGCGCTTGACGATGAACGGAGAAAGATTACTTTGACGATTGATGTCGGTACGCCAAACGTCGGCGATCCGTACTTCGTGGAGTATGTGCTTGGTGACTCCGTGCGGCTTGCGGCTCCATGTCCTACGCCGTCGTCAACGTGCACCCGGAGATTCGTTGACATTATCTTGGAGCCGGGCGAGGCGGAGCTGATACATTTTACTCGCAGCGTTGTCGTTTGCTCCCCGGCCATTGCCACCTTGGACAGCGCGAGAAGCGTGAGGATCAAGCCGTTGAGTTCTACTCATGTCCAACTGCGCTGGGGTCAAGTCATCGAAACCGACAGCGGCGATACGTATACCGTGGATGAGTACTTTGTTCTCGGTTCACCACGAGAAAACGGACCGTTCACTCCCATCGGCGTCACATCGGACACAACTTACATTGATTCCATCTTCACCATTTGGCCGAAGTTTCATTATATGGTGCAGGCTTGCGGCGAGATTACGGAATAGCAACGTACCGATCAGGAGAGCAAACCAACACGCAGTGTTCGCGGCGTAAATCCCGCATCCTCTGAAATGAGGAACACGCAGTAATGGCGATCATGAGAATCGCCGCTCGGACTTAGTAAACGGCGGACGCGAGAGCCGCCACTAACGAAAAAGTTTTTCACACCCGAAACAGGAGGTTTCAGATGATGACGCACGCTCAAAAAGTACAATTGTGGGATTTGGTCACGCGCACGAGTTTTAATTATTGGTGGGGTCGCGGCTACACGTATGTGGAGGTGCCCGCGCTGGTTCGCGCATCGGGCGCCTGCGAATTTGTGGACTCCTTGATGGAAGCCGCGATGGACGGCGGCACGACGTGGGCCGCGCAGCCGGTGTTCCTCAAGCAGACCGGACAGCTTCATCTCGAAGGCGCGCTCGGCACATTTCCGAAAGTGTTCACCGCGGGCAGAAGTTTTCGCGGCGAGCGGCATGATCCGTCGGACGGACGGCACTGCCTTGAATTTTCGCTGCATGAAATCGAGTTCACGGGCGAGCCGGCGGAACTTTACGGCGCGCTTTTGCACGAGATTCAGGGATTTGTGCAGGCTTTGTGCTCGCAGGTGTCGAGCAATGCAGAATTACTCGGACTCGATACGGCGGCGGTGAAGCGCCTTGAAAAGTGGGCTCACAAGCCGTTCGCGCGGCTGACCTACGACGAAGCGATTGCCTACCTGCAGAAGCGCGGCGAGAAAATTCTGTGGGGAGAGGATTTCAGCCACAAGCAGGAACTCATGATTGCGGAGGAATTCGGGCCGACGTTCATGATGAAGTTTCCCGATCCGATGTTCGAGCATCCGCAGCTTGAAGGCCGCGAGCTGAAGGTGATCAAGTTCTTTAACATGTTCCCCGATGGCAAGGGCCGGATTGACAGCGCGGATTTGATTCTGCCCGGCTCGGGCGAGTCCGTCGGCGCGGCGGTGCGGCTGCATCTGCTCGATCTTCTTCGCGAGCGTCTCGAAAATTCGCTGATGTTCGAGCATTTGGTTTCGCGCCGCTGGGAATGGTTCACGAAACAATCCAAGTCCCCCTCCGCTTTAGCGGGGGGGTCAGGGGGGGTCTCTGATGAAGATATCGTCCGCCAATCCGTGCTGAACGACTTCGAGCCGTACTTCGAAGAAGTGGGTTCGCACGCGCTGCCGCACGCGGGCTGCGGCTTCGGCATGAACCGCATCGTGCAGGCGCTGATTGGCACACCGGCGATTGAAGATATTGACGCCTTCCCGGTGACATATGCGGAGTTCAGGAAGAAAGTTCAAAGTTCAAAGCTCAAAGTTGAAAGCGAAGAGTTGGAGATGGTTGGGTAAGAAGATTTATTCATTCCCCCGGAGCCTCGTGTGAGGCTCCGGGGGATAATACGAATTTTTGGAGCAAGAGATGGCGCTCGTAGTTTGTAAGGAATGCAACAAAGAAGTAAGTGACAAGGCATTCAGTTGCCCTAACTGTGGATACCCACTGAGCATTGCTGACATTTCTTCCGTCCCACCGCCGATAGCCGAGAACGTTGAGGATCGTTTATCGGATAAACAAAAAAAACACACGCCATTCTTGGCTCCAAAGGCCCGGACCTCTACTATTCGCGGAATAGTTGCCACAATAGGCGTGATAGGTTTTCTTTATGGAGTTTCATCTTTAATAAAGACGGCGGTGCCGCCCGCAGGAATGTCTGATTATAACGAAGGAGTGAAGTTGATGACAGAGGGCAGCAATGAACTTGCAGAGCAATGTTTCAAGACAGCCCTACAGAAAAACCCGTCGTCTGGAGAAGCTCACCTAAACCTTGGTATAATCTACATGAATAGAGGGTGGGCTGACGGCGCAGAACAGTCGACAGTTAGGGCAATAAGGCTTTTGGAAGAGGCAGGAAAAACATCAATTGGAGGGAGTACCCTTAATCAGACGCTCGCCCTTTGTTACAATAATCTCGGTTGGATCGAGATGAACCGGGTGGTTGACGCCGAAAATCGTTTAGATATCACGACGGCCAAGAAGCATTGGCAGAAGGGAATGGTCAGTTTCCAACGGGCTATTACTTTAGATCCGGGTTGTTCCGTCGCACAGGGAAATCTCGTCCGATACAGGGACGCATATTAGTCTTTTTGCTTTCTAGTACACACGGAATTTTACTGCGAAGTTATGTACTTTGAAGGCTCAGCTGAAAACGGTATTCATTGCCGTTGGCATGTTCACAATGCAGCATAGAAAAGAGAGTTAAAATCCAGAATTGAACGGAGTGGTAATGAGAAAAGTAGAAATGCCCGAATTACAATTCTCAAAATGGTTTGCTTGGGATCAGCGCCATATGATACCTCTGGCAGATCAACCGGGTGTATATGTAATATCAATTGTCTCCGACGAGAATCTCATCGAACGGCCGTTCTCGTGGGATCGCGCCTCTTACATAGGTATGACTACCAGCAAGGGCGGCTTGAGCCAACGGTTGAACCTGTTTGATGGGGCGTTGAATGGAGGCAGGGGACATAGTGGTGGAAAACGCGTTGTCGACGACTTAGGCGAAAGGGACACATGGCAAGGTGTGGCAATCTTCGTTGCGGTGTTGCCGATCATTTGCAGTGTCGAGTTCCCAGCGGCAGGTGACTACAGAACGATGGGTCAAGTGGCCTACCTTGAGTACGAAGCATTCGCAGAGTTCAGTCAACTGGACGGTACCGGTCGAGGAGTACCAAAGTATAACAAGAAAGGCGCATCCACCAAAAGGTGAGCGTACGTTGCTGATGGCGATAGCGCTTGTCGCTAACAACACGCCCTCACCCTTTCCGAACTGCGCGAGCGCTTGCAAAATCACTACGGCGAGCGGCACCACACAAGCGAACATTTCCTGCGGCAGGTTAGCGCAACGACTTTGGAAACGCGCCTGCTGCTTATCGCGCGTAACCTGCCCGAATTTCGCGCAGCAGATTCCGGGCACGTTACGGACGGTCACCATTTGATGCCCATGTGATTCCGGTGTCCTAACGTGCCGCGGCGGAAGTAGTCAAAAAGTCATATGAAATCACAGAAACAAGAAAAAACTGTTCGGGACCTGCACGAGACAGTTCGAATCCTAATTGATACAATCGAACTCTGCAGGGCGGGGCGACGCCATCATTATCAGACTATTGCCGTCCAGTTACGAAAACTTCTTTGTGACAAATCAAGAGGCGAGGATCAGTCACTATTATTCCGTGTTATGCCCGACCTGAAATTTCAGGCGTTTCCGGATATACCCTCGGAAGCGCGCGATCTTATCGATGCTGGCGGGACTATGCCCGGGAAAAAGCTCGTGACCTATTGCCCAAGTGTTATCTGTTCACACATTCCAGGAGTTTACGCGCTTATAGATGAAGATACAGCGAGAATATCAGTCCGTGATTGGCTGGAACAATTGATACTGTGTGGAGATACTACGAAAGGGATATTTTCAACTATCACGGTTCGCCAGTTGATTAGATCTGTGGCCGATACAATCGGTGCCCACTCTGATCTTGTATACAATCCATCCTTGGCGTTGGGAATGGAAACCAAGACAGACGGTTATGCTGAAGGAGAAGATATATTCATATCGCTGACCATTGCTCTCGGTGAGTATGTGACGGGCGAGATAACTGAACGGCTCGCGATCCAGTTTTTGAAACGTAGAGAACCTGCTCATCCATCTGTATATTTGAAAAACATGGCCATTATACTTTCGGAATGAACGTATAATTACGAAACATAGCACATATCCACGCGGCGCTACCAATCAGTCAACATGACCATTGAAATCACCCCCATCCTTTCTGACCTGCGCGAACGCTTGCAAACCCACTACGGCGAGCGACTGGAGAAGCTTGTGCTCTATGGGTCACAGGCGCGCGGAGACGCCGATCCGGATTCGGATATTGATGTGCTCGTGGTGCTAAAGGATCAAGTGGACGAGCAGAGAGAATTGGATGCGACGCTTGATATGGTCGTAGACTTTTCCGCGAATCAAAGTGTACTGGTATCACTGTTGTTCGTGTCGCTTCGTGAATATACGCTGAGGCAGAGCCCGATTATGATCAATATCCGACGCGAAGGTATTACGCTGTGACCATGTCACAATACGAGCTGCTTGTCGAGGCCAAAAACAGCTTGAAGGCCGCGCAACACTTACTTTCCTTGGGATTCTTTGGTTATTCAGCTTCGCGCTCATACTACACAATGTTCCATGTCGCAAGCGCACTTTTGCTTAACGACGGCAAAGCTTACTCCAAACACTCTGCCGTGATTTCGGCATTCAGACGTGAGTTCTTGCAGCCAAAGGGAATTAGTGACGAGTATCATTCGCAGCTCATCAGCGCAATCAGGTCAAGACATTCGGGTGATTATCGCTCAGGACCGAC
>CAZVXJ010000066.1:0-12161 GCA_964631675.1 uncultured Alphaproteobacteria bacterium | reverse complement strand
TAACCGAACCAAATCTTCGCGAAACTACGTGCATCAGAAGACCGCATGCAATGACATCAATCATAAGCTGCACGACCATGACGGCCCACGGCCTGACCCCCATTGCACCATATACGCCGGCCACAAATAACGGATAGATCGGGGTCCGGAGTGCATCCGGCTCCTTGTCTGCATCTCGCGCGAACTTGCCGTGCTCTAAAATTGTGACGGCAAGATCATGATACCCCGGCGAGTCGTTGCTGAAATTAAGTTGATCGTCAACTGGCAGACTCCATGGTGCGATGACGACCAGCCAGGCCAATCGCATCCCGAGACAGATGACCAATACCGTTCGAAATCCGGAATCTCTCCAGAGATTGTGATTAGGTGCTCTTACCATATTTCATGGCAATAACGTAATTCTCACGCAAATAAGCAAGCAAAAAGCGGAACCCTTTGAGATTCCGCTTCTTACTTTCCGCTTTCTGATTTCTGCTTTTTCTTTAGTGTGCATGCCCGACCTGACGATGACAATCAAAGCACCTCCGGTCACCGGACCCGGACCCGTGAACAATTGAGGAAACCATGGTCGAATGGCAGTTGATACAGTTGTTTTCGACAACATCCCTTCCAGACTCCTTCAGCCGGATTATCTGCGGCTCCTCAAACGTGAATACGTAGGAGTGCCGCATGCCGTGCTCCATTTTCACGGCATATTTTCCCACAAGATCGTGAGGCACGTGGCAGCCATTGCAAGTCACAAACCGGTGCGGTGATATCTCCCAGGCTTGATAATTCTCACGCATCACATGGCAATTCATACAGGCTTTTGGATCATCCAGTAGGTAGGAATAGCCTTTTGCATAATAAAAGGTGTAGCCCGACACGCCGATTAGCACGCCTGGCACAATCAGCAGCAGTCCGGCAACAAAAGTTTGCCACTTCACGAGCCGGCCTTTTCGTTCTTACGCATGTCCGCAGTTTGCGGAGTCTGGCCACCGTGTGCGATCAGAACCTTGTAGGCTGACAGTTCCGCCTGGCGGGCGTAATCGATCGCGTCGCCCAGCATTCTTGCGGCTTCCTGAGGGCTGTGAAAACCCATGCTGTTTTCTGCACTGATAAAATCCCAACGCATCTGTGATTTGCGATGCAGCGAACGGGCCTCTTTGAGCTCTTCATCGGTGGCGCCGGATTCCATCGCTTTCTTGATTCCATCCATGCAGGAGATTATCGCATGCTCCGCGCGCGTCATCAGAGCATACGTCTTATCCTGAATCTCCAGTACGCGGTCACGCATTTCCTCTTCCGGCTCACGATGGCAGGTGAGGCAGGCGTTGTGAAGATTCACCAGCGGTGTCCGGATCCAATGGTCGGTTACCTTGATGGAACCCTCGCGCGTGTAAGGCATATGACAGTCTGCACACGTCACACCCGATCGGGCATGAATTCCGGAAGACCACAACTCATATTCCGGATGCTGAATCTTGATCATCGGTGCCTTCGTGATCTCATGCTCCCAATCCTTGAAATGCAATTCCTCATAGTAGGCGTCGATGCTGTCGATATTCGTCCCCTTTGCCCACGGGAAAGTCAAGTACTTGTCTTCCTTCTGCCAATAATACTCCACATGGCATTGCGCGCACACATAGGTTCTCATGGCCTGACGATCTGCATTCTTCACGTCCACTCCAAGCTTGGCCATGGCTTCGATGAACGCAGGTCTGCGAACTTCCAGTGCCATCGTTTCGGCGTTGTGGCAGTCTGCGCAGGAGATCGAATGCTTGAATCCTGCTGAATCTACCAGTGTTTTCACCGGAGTATTATAAAACTGCGCAGCACCATTTTTTTCGATGAACAGCGGTACCTGTGGACTTTTGCAGGTCATACAGGCTCCGGGCTTCTTGTCACCGAGCCGTTTGATCTGGAGCATATCCGTCAGCGCGTTCATGTGACCGCGTTCTTCGTTGTATTCGACAGAGAACGGATATCCGGCAAACAACAGCTTCATATCCGGCGTATGCTCGAGCTTCGAGAAGGCCTCGGATCCGCCATACCGCCCCCACTTACTGTATTGGATCATCTCACTGGTCTTCATGGTTTTCATGTAGGCCGAATATTCGCGCGGGAAATTGACCGACCACTTTTCTGGGTCGGGCTCTCCGTGAGGGATCTCGACAATTTTCAGGTAGCTGAGCTTTGCTTCCTGCTTGCGTTCGAAAATATTCACTAGAAGTGCGGTGACAGCCACGGTCACAACCACAGTTCCGGTAACAATCAACAAAGTTCGTGAAAATGGTTTCATCACCATCTCCTGGTTTACACAGATTGATAAGTCAAATTCGATGGAAGATAGTTCAAATTCAGCCAAAAGTCAAACGATCACTTAGGATCACTTGACTCGCATCGCTTGCAGAGCGCTGGTTGCCAGCACGGACACACTGGCGATAGCAATGTGCAGTTTTCAATTTCGAGAAATTGTAAATCGAAAATGTCAGGTTGAGTTACAATCTAAGTCTCCCTTCCACAGAGGTTTTCCTGAGGGTAAGAGGCGACATTGACAGTATCGACGCGCATAAGTTATTAATAATACTGTGGATAATTCACGTAGGCCATTGCAAGTTGATTGGCCAAACAATTTCCTTTCCCGAGTAAAATCATTACATTATAAAGCTATTCTCCGAATTCATTCCAATTATCCACATGGGTTCCCATACACAGCCTTCATGAAGTCCCTCCGCGGCTCCATCGTTCCGATGGTCACCCCCTTTAAGAACGGGCAACTCGACGAGGCATCTCTTGCTTCGCTGATTGATTGGCAAATTCAAAACGGCGCGCACGGTATTTCCGTCACCGGCACAACTGGCGAACCCAGTTCACTCACGCTCGCCGAGCGCAAACGCGTTTATGAAATCGCCAAGACCGCCGTTGCCGGGCGGGTACCGCTCGTCCCCGGCGTGGGTTCGGCCAATCATCTTGAAACCAAAGAACTCGCCGAGTTCGCCGAGAAGATTGGCGCCGATGCGTTGCTGCTCATTGCACCCTACTATTGCCGTCCGAGCCAGCAGGGTTTGTTCGAGCATTTTGAGGCAATCGCCAAATCTGTCGGCATTCCGGTGATTCTGTATAACATCCCGGGCCGCACCGCCATCAACATCGAAATTGACACCGTCGCCCGGCTGCGCGAAGTCTGTCCGAATATCGTCGGCGTGAAAGAGTCGAACAAAGATTTCGAGCACATCAATCTTCTCTTGCACAAAATGGGACCGGATTTTCTCGTCTATTCCGGCATTGAGCTGCTCTGTTATCCGTTGCAGGCCATCGGCGGCGCGGGCTACATCAGCGCGACCGCCAACCTCATGCCGAAAAAAGTCAATTCCCTTTTCGATCTCTGCGAAGCCGGAAACTGGCTCGAAGCCCGCAAGCTGCATTTCGAGATGATGCCTTTGAACGAGGCCATCTTCTACGAGATCAACCCGGTGCCTGTCAAAACTGCGCTTGCTTGGATGGGCAAAATCACTTTTGAAGTCCGCCTGCCGCTCACCCGCATGAGCGAAAAAAATCAGGAGCGGTTGAAGGCGGTGATGAAGCAATACAATCTCCTCTAACATGCGTATCGCCCGCTGGGCAGCCGCCGGAAAAATCCATGACGGCTGCTATCTCGAAAACAAACTCATTGCTACGGACGATACTGAGTATGATCCCGCAACGGTCGTCATGCTCCCGCCCGTCGAATCGAACAAAATCATCGGCATCGCGCTGAATTTCGCCGATCATGCCGCTGAGCTGAATCTCGCCAAGCCCGAATTGCCCGCGATTTTCTTGAAACCGACCACCAGTTTGATCGGTCACAAGGGTACGGTGCTAATGCCGCCCGGCAGCGAGTACATGCACTACGAAGTCGAACTCGTTGCTATCATTGGCATGAAATGCCGCCATGTGCGCGCCGAGCATGCGCTCGATTTTGTCGCGGGGTATTCCATCGGCAACGACGTCACGGTGCGCGATCACATTGGTCCCTATTTTCGACCGCCGCTGATCGGCAAAGGCTGGGATACGTTTGGCCCGCTCGGGCCGTGGATGGTCACGCCCGATGAATTCGGTGATCCCGCCAATGTCGAAGTCCGCGCGTATGTGAACGGTGAGCTGCGGCAAAAAGGTAACACGCACGATCTGATTTATTCGCTCGCCGAGATGATCGAATACTGTTCGATGATCATGACACTTGAACCCGGCGATCAAATCTGGACCGGCACTCCCAAAGGCCTTTCGCATGTCTATCCCGGCGACGTTATGCGCATGGAAATTGACGGCATCGGCGCGCTCGAAAATCCCATCGCGATGGCTCCCGATCTCGTCTGCGATCTTCATCACCGTGTGAGAAAAGCTTAACGGACTAACGGATTTGTCATCCTGAAGCCGTCTTCGGCTGAAGGATCACTAAAATCGCATTTCTACTTCGCCGAGGCGGGTTAGCACAACACAATCTACGGATTTCGATTACTGACCGTGCGTTACCCGCCCGGAATCGTTCATCTCTTATCGTTTCTTCATGCATCACGTAAAGCATTTCATCAATAACGAATTCGTGGACTCGGCGGGCGGCGAGACCTTCGACATTCTCACGCCGCTCACGAATGAGGTGATCGGCAAATGCGCGTCCGGCCAACCCGCCGATATCGACAAAGCCGCGCGGGCGGCACGCAGTGCCTTCGATAGCGGCGTATGGTCCAGGATGAAGCACAAAGATCGCGCGAAAAAAATTCGCACGATTGGCGATTTGATCTTGAAACACGCGGCCGAAATTGCCGAACTGGAAATCGAAGACACCGGCATTCCGCGCAGGCAGATCACCAAGGGCGCGATTCCCCGCGCGGCCGATAATTTTTATTTCTTCGCCGATGCGCTCGAATCCATGCGCGGCGATGCTTATCAAGTGGACGACGAGTGGCTGAACTATGTGATCTACCGGCCCGTGGGAGTCGCGGGTCTGATTACACCGTGGAACACGCCGTTCATGCTCTCCACGTGGAAAATCGGTCCCGCGCTGGCCAGCGGCTGCACGGTGGTGCACAAGCCCGCCGAATGGTCGCCGCTGAGTGCGCACAAACTTGCGCACATCATTCAGGAGGCCGATCTCCCGTCGGGAGTTTTCAATAGCGTGCAAGGCTACGGCGAAAGCGCGGGCGCGCCACTCGTCGCGCATCCTTTGGTGAATCTGATTTCTTTCACCGGCGAGACCACCACCGGCCAAATCATCATCAAGAACGGTGCGGACACGCTGAAGCGCTATTCGATGGAACTTGGCGGCAAATCTCCGAACATTGTTTTCGCCGACGCGGATCTGGATCGCGCGCTCGACGGAGCGATCTGGCAGGTGTATTCGCTGAACGGCGAACGCTGCACGGCAGGTTCGCGGCTGCTGCTCGAAGCTTCTATTCATGATCAGTTCATTGAAAGACTCGCGCAGCGAGTGAAAAAAATTAAAGTCGGCAATCCGAACGATGAGAGCACTGAAGTCGGCCCGTTGATTCATCCCGAGCACTGGCAGCGCGTCCGCGGCTATATGGACGTCGCCCGCCAAGACGGCGCGATAATTTTGGTGGGTGGAGACAAACCCGCATTCGATTCATCGTTCATCGATTATCGTTCATCGTTCGAGCAGGGCAACTACTTCGCTCCGACTCTCATCACCAATGCGCGAAACAACATGCGCATCGCTCAAGAAGAGGTTTTTGGCCCCGTCCTAACAGTAATCCCGTTTGAGACAGAGCGTGACGCAGTCACCATCGCCAACGGAGTGAGATACGGCCTCGCGGGCTACGTCTGGACCCGCGATGTCGAGCGCGCGCACCGCGTGGCCGCCGCGCTCGAGTGCGGCATGGTTTGGATCAACGCTCAAAACGTCCGCGATCTGCGCCTGCCTTTCGGCGGCAGCAAGTGGTCCGGCATTGGCCGCGAGGGCGGCGATCTGTCCTTCAAAGATTTCTTCATGGAAGCCAAATCCGTCCACGTCCCGCTCAAGGAAAATCATATCCCGAAGATGGGATAAAATGAAAACATTGGTGACAAGAAAAGTAATCGAGGACTGGGTCAAACAGCCTTCCCCACATAATATCTATTGGCGACCGCTTACGGTATCTGGAAAATTAGAAGAAATCCGCTGTGTGGTTGTTGGCGAACGACCAGCCACGCAGATATTGAAATCAGAACGACAACTTGACGTGTATCTCGACATGATTATGGATTCTGACATTTTTGAGGCCGCACTTGCTGGGAAGCCAAGCAAGACGCGAGAATGTTTCGGGAATCTTGCCAATTGGCTAGGCGATTCCGGCTGGGGGAGCTATGCCCAACTAAACGTAATGCCACTACCATTGCTGAAAGGTCAGAACATTGAGAATATGTGGTACGAAAAGGGATTTGAATTGTTTCAGGATGTCATGAAAACATTGGGTCCGAAACTTGTGATAACGCACGGCAAGGAAGCTCAGGAAAAAGCGTCGAAGTTTCTACTTCCAAGCGTTGGGTTCGCAGGAACTGCATTTCTTGAAAAGTGCAAAATATGCGACATGGGTTCGATGCAATCTACTATAGGAAATCAAGTGACTTTTCTCGTCACCGAGCATCCTTGGAAGTACAAGACAATGCCCCATCGGTTTGAGCCTTTGCGCAAAGCGATCGCTAAGTACCGTAGACTTCCCGCCGAGGCACGTTAGCGCAACGACGGTGAGAAAATCCCACGCAGTGGCCGCGCGTAACGTGCCCGGAATCTTGTCTTCAGTTAAATAAACTCAGTGATTTCAGAAGCACGACACGGAGTTTCCGAATCCATCCGCAATCTCGTCGTGGGACGGCTCCGTGATATTGAACAGGCCAATGAGGTTCACGTTCTCTATGCAGTGGAGACAGGCAGCCGGGCGTGGGATTTTGCGTCAGTGAATAGTGACTTTGATGTGCGATTCATCTACTCACACCCGCGCGATTGGTACTTGACGCTTGAAGAGGGGCGCGGTGTATTAGAAACGCCCATCGTGGGCGACATGGACATTCAGGGTTGGGACATACGAAAAGCGCTGCGCTTGTTCGCCAAATCAAATCCGCCGCTGAACGAGTGGCTGGTCTCACCGCTTGTCTATCTTGAACAAGGACCATTTGCGCCGCGTATGCGAGAGCTTTCGCAGCAGTATTATTCGCCTAAAGGAGTAGCTCATCATTACCTCCACATGGCAAAGTGCGAGTTCCAAGCGGATTCTTACAAGGGTGGCGAAGTCATTCTGAAGAAGTACCTGTATGTTGTTCGCCCTCTGCTGAACATCTTGTGGCTGAGTGAACATCAAACTATCCCGCCGATTTCATTGACAGAAATTCTGTCGAAAGTGTCCGTTGACCCCGACGCTCGAATTGCAATCGACCAGATCATCACGCAAAAGCGTTCGGGTTTGGAACTGGGTAAAGGAGCGCGGATTCCAGTGTTAGATCGTTATTTGGAATCTCTTTTTGTTCAGGCAGAAGTGTTTTGCGCCCAGGCCAATGCGCGAAAAACCCGCACCGATGCTCTCAATCAGCTTTTTCGCGATGTTCTGATTGCTAATAGCTGATACTATGAATTGATTTGACTTTTGAGTTTTTGTTTTTGAGTTTTTTTCGGAGACCCCATGCCCGCACGTAAAGGCGCAGACTACATCAAAAGTCTGCGCGAAAAACCACCTACGATTTATCACCATGGTAAACTGGTTAAAGATGTGACCGCCGAGCCGGGATTTTCCGGCGTGCAGTCACTGGCTGAACTGTTCGACTTGCAGTGGAAGCACGAAGACGAAATGCTGTTCACGAACGAGCGCGGCGTGAAAGTCGGCCGCTCGCATATGATTCCGAAGACCAAAGACGATGTGAAAAGTATTTCGCGCGCCATGAAACGCTGGGCTGATCACACCTGCGGCATGATGGGCCGCTCGCCCGATTATCTGAACCGTGCCCTCGCGGGTTATGCCGGCGGCGCGGCTTTTCTCGCCGAAGCGCGCGATATTTTCGGCGAAAATGCGAAGAACCTGCATCGTCATTTTTCCGAAAATGACCTGTGCATGACGCACACACTGATCAATCCGCAGGCCAATCGCGCCGTCGGAGCAGCGGGTCAAGCGGATCCGTTTCTCGCCGCGCGCATCAAAGAAGAAACCGACGCGGGCATCGTCATTCGCGGTGCGCGCATGCTCGCTACGTCGCCGATTTCCGATGAAATCATGGTGCTGCCGTCCACACTGCTCACGAGTAAGCCCGAAGATGCGCCCTATGCGTTCGGATTTATTATAGCGAACAACACACCCGGACTGAAATTTCAGTGCCGCGAGACCATAGACTATGGCCGCTCGCATTACGATCATCCGTTCGGCTCTCGTTTCGAAGAGCAGGATGCAGTCGTGATTTTCGACGACGTGTTCGTGCCGTGGGAGCGCGTGCTCTTGTACCGCGACGTCGAACGCTGCAACAAAGCCTACGCCGCCACCGGAGCAGTCGTACACATGTCGCATCAGGTGCTCTGCAAGAATATCGCGAAGAGCGAATTCATGCTCGGCCTCGCCTCGCTCATGGTGAACACTATAGGAGTAGAGCAGTTTCAGCATGTTCAGGAAAAACTTGCTGAGATCTGGTGCGTTACCGAAACTATGAAAGCATTTTTGCGTGCTGCCGAAGAGGATGCGGCGTTGGATCAATACGGCGTCATGCGTCCCGCGTGGGATCCGCTCGATGCCGCGCGAAACCTTTTCCCGCGTACGTACCCGAAACTCGTGCAAATCATTCAGCAAATCGGCGCATCGGGTCTCGTCGCCATGCCCACCGAAGCGGACATCAATGGCCCACTGAAAGAAGAAATCGGAAAATATTATCAGGCTGCTCGCGCCGATGCATGGGAGCGCATCCCGCTGTTCCGCCTCGCGTGGGATGCATCCATGAGCGCCTTCGCCACGCGTCAAGCCTTGTATGAGCATTTCTTCTTCGGCGATCCCGTGCGCATGGCCGGCGCGCTTTGCGTCAATCACCCCCGCACTGACGTAATCGAAAAAGTGCAGCATTTCCTTGCCCGCGCCAAGGACGAAGCTCAATCATGAAGTATTGTTTCCACTTTCCGCTTTTCGCTTTCCGTTTTCGCTTCAGTGCTCGACTCTAAACTTTTCTTCGACACCATCTCGCTGTTCGCCAGCGGAGTCACCGTCATCACAGCTAACGGCGACGGCAAACCGCATGGCATGACCGCGAATGCCTTCACCTCGCTGTCGGTGAACCCGATGCAGGTAATGTTCTGCCTCGCGAAAAAGGCGAAGATGTGCGAGTATATGAAAGACAATACGCACTTTACGGTGAACATTCTGCGAGATGAGCAGGAAGCCATTTCCAATCACTTCGCCGGAGCGACCCGCTCGAGCGTCGATCCCAAATTTAAATTCGTCGAATGGGAAGGCGGCCCACGCATTGAAGGCTCGCTCGCATGCATCGGCTGCGAAGTCACTGCGCTGCACGAGGGGGGTGATCATTTTATCGTGGTCGGCAAAGTGCTCTGCCTTCTGAAAGGCATCGAACCCCATCAACCGCTCGTTTATTTCAATCGCCGCTATCATCACATCGGCGCCGCCGGGGGAGACGCTCCCGGCCGCGAAGATTTCGACTCCGGCGCCGCTCAAATTTTCTTCGACCCCTGGTAATTTCTTTCTAACTCAGACAAGGACACGTTATCGCTACTCCCACGCTTGAATCACTCGCCGGGTCTTCCCCGAAAGCACGCACCTTTCCTAACAGGCTTATCGCAAATGAACGCGATCTGAATAAGATTACTAAACCTTATGCCGTCTCGTTTTTGGGAAAGAGCATCTGGCAGATGATCAATACTTTTGTTCCGTTTTTCGCAACGCTCTATCTCATGTATCTTTCGCTGAGTCAGCCCTATTGGGTGACGCTGGGTCTCGGCGTGCTTGCGGCGGGATTCGTGGCGCGCATTTTCATCTTTCAGCATGACTGCGGGCACGGGTCCTTTTTCGTTTCGCGAAAACTGAATGAGCGAGTCGGCTATTTCTGCAGTTTGTTCACCATGGTGCCGTTTTACTACTGGCGAAGGCAGCACGCGCTGCATCATGCGGGCAGCGGAAACCTGGATCGCCGCGGTCACGGCGATATGGATGTCTACACCGTGAAAGAGTACCTGGCTCTGACCAAAGCGCAGCGCATTTACTACCGTCTCTATCGCAATCCGATTGTGTTTCTCTTATTCGGCCCGCTTGCGCTGTTTCTGAAAATCAATCGCGTCTGTTCCGATCCGTTGCAGTATAACAAACGCGATCAAAGGAACATCTGGATCACCAATCTCACTATCGCTGCCACCTTTATTGTTCTGGGGTTCTTCATCGGTTTCGGTGCCCTCGCCAAAATTGCAGTGCCTGTGCTGTTTCTCGCCTCCAGCGTCGGCATCTGGCTGTTCTACATTCAGCACCAGTTCGAGCACACCTACTGGAGACCGGACGGCGAGTGGAACTACCTTGATTCGGCTATGCAGGGAAGCTCCTTCTACAAACTGCCGCGCATTCTGCACTGGTTTACAGGAAACATCGGCTATCATCACATCCATCATCTCGAATCGCGCATTCCGAACTACCATCTTGCGCAGTGTTTTTATGAGAATCCTGAGTTTCAGAAAGTCTACACGGTTACGCTCCTCAGCAGCTTGAAAACCATGTTTCTCTCCGTTTGGGATGAGCAGGAGCGTCGGCTGATCAGCTTCCGCGAGTTAAAGCGAAAATATGTTCTCGCATAGTGCCATGAACCATACATTGTCCATGCATCCAGTGTTTCAGCGTTTCAGCGTTTCGGCGTTCGTCTCATGAACATTACGCGTGTCGCCCACGCCGAACTTCGTGTTACCGACCTCGACGCTGCCCATCATTTTTATGTGGATGCGCTCGGCTTCATGCTCATCCGCCGCGAACATGACCGCATGTATCTCGGCTGCATGGAGGAGCGCGACCTCTATTCGCTCGTGCTGAAAAAGTCCGACGCCCCCGGCCTCACGCACATTGCCTTTCGAGTAGCAAGCGAAAAAGACTTGCATGAAATCGAAAAAATCGCGCACGAGGATAATTTGCCTGTGCGCTGGATGGATGCGGGCGCGGAGCTTGGTCAAGGCAAGGCTTTGCGTGTGCAGGACCCGAACGGCATCCCAATCGAGTTCGTTCACGAGATCGAGCGCCGCTCTTCGGAGCTGCAAAACTATCACAAATATCGCGGCGCGGCGATTCAGCGGATTGATCACTTCAATTGCCAAGTCCCCGACGTCCGCAAAGGCTACGACTGGTTCACCAAGCGCCTCGGCTTTCATTGCTCCGAATACACCGCCGCTTCTGATCCCCCCCTGCGTGCGGGGGGGATAGGGGGGGTCTTGGGGCAGGGGGGGTCTCTTCACACAATTGGAGAGTTCAAAGGCCACACCTTCCTCGAATCCGGCCCTTCAGCTCTCGTCGAGGCCGATGAACTCTGGGCCGTGTGGCTGCACCGCAAGCAGACCGTGCACGACATCGCCAACATGAACGGCATCGGTCCGCGCCTGCATCATCTCGGTTTCTCGGCCTACGACCGCCTGTCGCTGCTGAATGTCTGCGATGTGCTGGCTTCCATGCACATGGCCGCTCACATCGAGCGCGGCCCCGGCCGTCACGGGTTGTCGAATGCGTTCTTTCTTTATCTGCGCGATCCCGACGGCAACCGCATCGAGATTTACACCGGCGATTATCTGATCACCGACTGGGATCTCCCGCCCGTCCGCTGGAGCATCAACGATCCCCGCCGCGCCACCTTCTGGGGCCACCTTCCCCCCAAGTCGTGGTTCGAGGAAGCTAGTTTAGTAGAGAATATACATACGTGTGAGTTTATGCCCACGCACAAACCCAAGAGTTTCGAGAAACCGGATTTCATTACATAGGCTCTCGCATCTCCGCGCCCGGCGCAAGTCCCGGGGATTGTCTGGAATCATTGATTCTATTGAATGCACTTCTTCACCGTCGACGCCTTCACCGATAAACCGTTCTCCGGAAATCCCGCAGCGGTGATCATCACCGAGCAGGCGCTCGCGGATGAGTTGATGCAAAAGATCGCCGCCGAGCTGAATCTTCCCGCGACAAGTTTTCTGACTGAGCTTCACC
>CAZVXJ010000065.1:0-12608 GCA_964631675.1 uncultured Alphaproteobacteria bacterium | reverse complement strand
CGGCGGTCGTGATGCTGTTGGTGTTTGCTGGAGCTGCACTGATCATCCGTCGAAAACGAACGCTTGAAAGATGGCAAAATGAGGAGAGTGGAAGGGCGAACGACAACCTGTCTGTGGCGCCGCCCTATCAAGTTAATTATGAGCTAGTCCGAAGCAAGCAGATTGATGGAAGTGCGGCGGTTCCCGGGATTCAGCATCCGGAAGACGATGAGTCTGTTCAAAAGCAGCCGCCGGGATCGTAAGTGTTTATCGCGAGGAGCTTGGACGAGCAAAGCTTGACGCTCATGCGGCGGTTGAAAACAGGGGAACATCACAGTAACTTCGGGAATATAACGGTTGTTTACGGACTAACAAGAATTGCGATAGGAGATTCACTTCGTGAGCATACAACGGCTCTTGGTCAGTGTCCTGATGATGAGTAGTCTTGCTTTCGCAGACTCCGCTGGAACGAAGGGTTATGAACTGCTTCGAGTGGACGGGTTTGCCCGTTCGAGCGCGCTGTCGGGAAGTCAGATCGCGGTGGGAGGAGAGTTACACTCACTTTTTACTAACCCGGCGGGGTTGACAATGATATCCCGCCAAGTCGGGAGTGTTGGCTACTTCAAGCACGTCTTGGATATGAACGCGGGCAACCTGGCCTACGCCCGGCCGGTCAATGGCGTGGGAGTGATTGGTATTGGCATCACTTATTTTGACTATGGAAGATTTGACAAGGCAAACGAGTTCGGCCAGAAAGAAGGCGAATTTGGGGCATCAGACATTCTGGTGACGGCAAGCGGAGCCCGCTCGCTTACCAACAAGTTCGATTTGGGTATTAGCCTGAAATACTTGAACTCCTCGATAGACGCCTATTCTGCTTCAGCACTCGTGAGCGACATAGGCATGATCTATCGCACGGGATATGAAAACTGGGACGTCGGAGGTGGCGTCTTCAATGCGGGATTCGCAATGTCGTCCTATCTTGAAGAGAAGGACGACGTTCCCACATCTTACCGTTTGGGTTTGTCCGCTCCGCTAGAACATCTGCCCGTGCGGTTTTCCGTCATGGGTGACTATGCGGATGGGGAGAAGATCCGCGCGAATGGAGGCCTGGAACTCTCATTTTCGCCCAATGTCCAAGGTCGGCTTGGTTACGGGACTGTTGGGATTGACCAGCGTGTTGGGCTTGATCGCGACGCCCTGGCAGGGTTCTCCGCAGGAATCGGGATCAAAATGAAGCGCCTAAGTCTAGACTATGCTTTAAGTTCACTTGGCGAAATAGGCTTTGTCAATCGGTTTTCGCTTTCCGCTGACTTAGGTCAAGTCACCTCAAGTCGTTAAACCTGCGGCTGATGGGCGGGTCAAACAGATGAAAGAAGCCGACGATCATGAACTCGTCTGCCGGTTTCAAGCTGGCGACGAAAGTGCGTTCAACGAGTTGGCCGTACGATATCGCAGAGGTGTTTTTGTAACCATAATCGGAATTGTCGGGACGTCAGACGACGCAGAAGATCTGACTCAGGAGACATTTGTCAAGGCATACCAGTCTCTCAAAACTTTTCGTTCTGAATCGTCGTTGTACACGTGGCTTTACCGCATTGCCGTCAACTTGTCTCTAAACCACCTGCGAAGAAGAAAAGTCAGGTCATTTTTCGGACTGGAGAAAGAGGCGGCGGAATTGCCATCCAATGTGACGGCGGACGAGGGACTCGTGAAGCAGGAGCTGTCCTCGCACCTGCGAAAAGCGATTTCAGAACTTCCAGACAAGCAGCGCACCGTCTTCATACTTCGGCATTTCGGCGAACTTCAGCATCAGGAGATTGCACAGATATTGGATCGTGACGTCGGTACAATCAAGGCAAACTACTTTCACGCCATACGCGCATTGCGCACAAAATTGGGATCGTACATTAGAGGCAAAGACTCGTGATTCACGAGAATCATACATCTGATTCGGATAGATCATCCGCTGATGCTCAGGACGAACGGCTACTGCTTGCTCTGACGGCGGACATTTCAACTGATTCTGTCTGGGGATCGCCGTTGTCATCCGATGCGGATTTCGTTGTGGCTGTACATAGGCGCATCCACGGAGATCCAATCCTCCCCCGTCGTGTCTTTGTCATTCCGAAACTTGTTCCAGTTGCAGTCCTGGCATGTGTTGCCTTGCTGGCGACCGTCTTTTCACTGAGTCAGATCAAAGGTAAGAACACTATCGGACTTGCAATGGGTGGAATAAGGAGCAACGTCGAGTCACCTCTTGTAAATCTGACTGCCGTTGTCGCAGAAGTTTCTGTTGGTGATGAGGAGACTGCCGCCGATCTTGCCGACTTTCTTGACCTGCCGCGCGGTATCGAAGTTGGAGAGATCCCCGAGAGCAGTATTGAGTCTTCGGTAACGGACGAACTGCTGGCTCTGGACGAGTCTTCGCGCAACGAAATCTTGTCCGAGCTTGAAAGAACGGAGTTTTTCTGAACATGCCTCTAATCAAATTGATACTGACCTACAAGCATACACTTTGTCTTGCCTTCTTGGCCCTGTGCTGCGGATTTATTCCGCCCGTAGTCGCTGAGTCTAACAATTCAGATCGCGATCGTGTGGAAACGATTATCATCGGCAAGTTTGCCACGGAACTTGCACTCACCCCGGCACAGGCGGAGCAGTTTTATCCGCGTTTTCGAATTTATCGTGAGCAATCTGACGCGATTTTTCAGCAGCAGAAGGAGCGTACGCACCAACTCGAACTATTGTCACAAGGAGGCGGAGACAGCGAATCGCTGGGCCAACTCTTGGATGCACAGGAGAAGGAGCAACTTCAGCTGGCGGAGGTCCGTCGCAAATTTCTCCTGGATATTGGTGCATTCTTGAGTCCTCAGCAAGTCTCAAGGACTGCAATCATGCTGGATGAGGTGCCCCGCAAGATTCGCCAGTTCATACAGGAGCGAAATCGGCCGGGTGCCGCGTCTGGCGGCGAGGGAGACCGGGATCACACCCGTCGCAGGCGTCGGTAGTCAGACGAAGTCATTACTCGGACCCTCGGCCCATCGCCGAGGGTTTTCTATTTATGCCTTGCTACTTTGCACCCAAAACGGCATATTTCGGGACAGGCCTCAAACTACTCCCTTCGTGCGCACACCAGACCTCTCCATAATCATAGTTTCCTACAACACCTGCAGCGACCTAAGGGAATGCCTGTGGTCGATTAGGCGGCTTCACGACGAGGCTGACATCGAAGTCATCGTGGTGGACAACCATTCACCGGATGCCAGTGCAGAGATGGTCAAGAGCGAGTTTCCCGAGGCGCACTTACTTGAACAGAGCGAGAATCGAGGCTTCGCGGCTGGAGTGAATGCCGGGGTTAGGGTCGCTTCAGGTAGTTATCTCTTTATTCTTAATCCAGATACAGTTGTTCCACGTGGGGCAATCCGTGGGATGCTAACTCAGGCGAAGAACTCCGCAGACGCGGGGATACTGGGGTACAGTTTGATGGACATGACCGGACAGTGTCAGCCGTCCACGTTCAAGTTTCCATCGCTCTTCCGGGAATTCTGGAACATGATACCGGAGATGAAAGCACTAGTTCCATCGGTGTCACGAGGTCGACTGCGACGACCGAGTCAAGAGGAACAGCGAAGTGATGCACTGCAAAGCACCGACATTCGGGAAGTTGAATCGATTTCAGGTGCAGCATTCATGATCAAACGCGACACCATGATCTCACTCGGTGGAATGGACGAAGGGTTCTTCTTATATCACGAAGAAATAGACCTTTGCACCCGTATCCGCCGCATGGGAGGTAAGGTCTACAGTATCCCGCACCTATACATAATCCACCGTGATGCACGCTCCACAGGGTTTAGGAAAAATAGGCTGCCCCGTAATCCTGTGTTGACTTGGAGACTCATGGGGATGAACCGTCTCTGGCGTAAGCACCGTAGCCCGGCAATGGCCGATGCTTGGCTGCGGCAGTCCACGGCACTGTTATCGATCCGGATAATCTTACTAAAATTATCAAGAATTGTCCGGGACCGAGATTCCTCGGAATTGACCACTAGTCGCATAGGCGAACTTCAGGAACTTATCCGGAAATTGCACAGCATTCGGACTGAGAAAGCCGGATAGTGTGGAACGGCACTTGATTATTGGTCTGAGAAGTTTATCTTATTTGGATTGACTGGCTTCGTAGCGGTTCATAGTGAATAGAATCAGCAAATTGACCACGCGATTTTGGAGGTAGAACGAGTGGCAGGTATTTCAACAGACAAGATTCGCAACTTAGGTTTGTTTAGCCACGGACATTCGGGCAAAACCATGCTCGGCGAGGCCATGATGTTCAATTCGGGTGTGACCACTCGAATGGGCAAGATAGAAGATGGCTCGACGATTTCAGACTATTCGAAGCAGGAAGCCGACAGGCAGGTGTCCATTTCTGCGACAGTGATGCGCGCAGTGTACAAGGATCACGCGTTTAATGTGATTGACACCCCCGGATTCTCCGATTTCATCGGCGAAGTGGTGTCTACTCTGCGCGCGGTTGATGTCGCTGTTTTGGTCGTCGACGGTGGAACAGGACATGATATCGGCCATTCGCGTGTATTCGAGATGGCGACTGAACAAGGTCTGCCACGTGCATTTTTCGTTACCAAGTTGGATCGCGAACATGTGAAATGGCAGCAAACAATTGAGAGCTTGGCCGAGGAGTTTGGTACCCGCGTTCAAGTAGTTGACTTTCCGATCAATGCCGGCATCGGATTCTCGACCCTTGGCAATGCTGTGACGATGAAGCAGTCTACTTATGCAACCGACGGATCGGGCCAGGTGACGGTGGGAGATCTCACTGGCCCCGCGAAGGACCGGGCAGTTGAACTGCGCGCCAAACTGATGGAAGTTGCCGCCGAATCTGACGATGAATTGTTGAACAAGTTCTTTGAGCACGGCGAACTGAGTGACTCCGAATTTGAGCAAGGATTGCAGCTTGGGTTTGCCCGCGGCACGATCTATCCCGTATTATGCGGGGCAGGCAGTGCCAATATCGGTGTCTCAAGCTTTATGGATTTCATCGTGTCGCACGGGCCATCTCCGTTGAACAGGCCGCCAGTAAAGGCTATGGCCGCCGGCAACGGCCAGGAGATTGCGATCAGCGCGTCACCCAATGACCCAGCGGCGGCACTCGTATTCAAGACCATCGCTGAGGCACATGTCGGGGAGTTGTCATTCGTTCGTGTATTCGGTGGAACCATATCACCCGGTGCTGATCTGGTCAATACGACAAATGGCAAGCCGGAGAAGGTCGGACAGATGTTCTATTTCACCGGCAAGAATCGCGCTCCGGCGGAGAAGCTCGTAGCGGGTGACATTGGTGCGATGGTAAAGCTAAAGAGCACTCACACAGGTGACACACTGTGCGACAAGTCGCGCTCTGTGCAGTTTCCGTCAATCGATTTTCCCGCACCGGTACTTGAGAACGCAATCGTACCCAAGAACAAGGGTGATGAGGACAAAGTTGCGGCGGCGCTTCATGCGCTGCAGGCCGAAGACCCCAGTTTTGCTTTGTTGCATGACGGTGCACTCGGTCAGATGGTGTTGCGCGGCCAGGGTGATTTGCACATGATGAATATTCTCTCCAAGATGCATGAGCGCCATCATGTGGACGCAGACCTGATAGAACCGAAAGTACCGTATCGCGAAACGATCCGCGGAGCTGCCGAGGCCGAGGGAAAACACAAGAAGCAATCGGGGGGACGTGGGCAGTATGGTTTCGTCATTTTGAAACTCGATCCCAAGCCTCGCGGTGAGGGGTACGAATTCGTCGATGCAATCGTGGGAGGGGCCATACCCGGGAAATTCGTCCCTGCAGTTGACAAAGGCATTCAGGATACTCTGGGACGAGGTGTGATTGCAGGCTATCCCGTAGTAGATGTGCGGGTAACTTTGTTTGACGGAAAGTATCACGACGTCGATTCTTCTGAAATGGCATTTAAGATTGCGGGACGTTTGGGATTTCGCGAGGCATTCAGAAAATGCAAGCCAATAATTCTCGAGCCCATCTGCGATCTGACGGTCAAAGTACCTGAGGAGTTTATGGGCGACGTCATGGGAGATTTGTCTTCTCGTCGCGGCAAGATACAAGGCATGGAGGGTGAGGGCCGCTATCAGATCATTCGTGCAAAAGTGCCCCAGAAGGAGCTCTATCGTTACTCTACGGCACTTCGCTCAATGACGCAGGGGCGCGGTATGGCCACCCAGGCCTTTAGTCACTACGAGGATGTCCCGCCCGATGTTCAGCAGAAGTTGGTCGCTGAACATGTCGAGGAAAAGGAAGAAGAATAGCTCACCATGGAGCGCATTTGGGCTCCCTGGCGGATGCCGTATATCATTTCCACGGTGAAGCAAGAAGTCGAAAGTTGTGTGTTTTGTCACATGTTGAGCGAGCAGAATGACGAGAAAAATCTCATCTTGCGCCGCACAAGTTTTGGCTTCATCGTGATGAATCTCTTTCCGTACAATGTTGGACACTTGATGGTGGTGCCGAATGATCACGGCGGCGACTTTGCATCTTTGAGCGGCGAAGCCCACAGCGAGATCGGTAAACTGCTGCATGAAGCGAAACTGGCTCTGGATGAGCATTTCCATCCCCATGGGTTCAACATCGGTATGAATCTTGGCCGTTCTGCGGGTGCCGGCATTGTCGATCACTTGCACTATCACATTGTACCGCGCTGGAATGGGGATGCCAATTTCATGTCCACGGTTGGTGAGACGAAAATTCTCTCCGAGAGCCTTCCTGACACCTACCGCCGATTGAAAACCAGCTTCCCAGACGCTACTGCAGATTGATAATTCTCTAGGCCGGGTATTCCAAAAGAATGCCCGGTCGTTTGCTTTTGGATTCCGTTTTCTGAAACTTGAGTCATTCTAACCATGGCCTATTCGCAAATTGCCGGAATGGATCGACTCGGTGATACCCGCCGCACGGATGTGTGGTGGATTCCGCCACTATCGATCGCAACCGGCTTCGCAATTTTCATCGTATACTCGACATGGGCGGCTTTTCAAAACGACCATTTCGAGTGGGGGCCGTACTTATCCCCCATGTACTCTCCTTTGCTGCCCGAGTCCGTCTTCCCATCGTGGTGGCCATCCTGGCTCCCAAAATCCCCTGCTTTTCTGGTACTGTGGGCACCAGCGGCGTTTCGTCTGACTTGCTACTATTACCGCAAGGCTTACTACCGGGCCTACAAACTTGATCCGGTGGCCTGTGCGGTAGGCGAGCGTCGAAAAAACTACCCCGGTGAGACGAAGTTCCCTCTGGTGTTACAGAATTTCCATCGCTACTTCATGTACCTTGCGGTGGTGTTCATCTTCATCCTGTCCTACGACGCCATTCTGGCGTACATGTGGGATGACGGAACTGGCGGAAAGAAGTTTGGGATGGGCGTCGGTACGATCGTGCTGACAATCAACCCGATTCTGCTTGGTGCATACACATTTGGGTGCCATGCACTGAGGCATCTTGTCGGCGGAAAAGTAAATTGTTTCTCGTGTTCACTTCCGGCTCGTTGCCGCCACACCTTGTGGGAGAAAATTACAAAGCTGACTGAGCGGCACCAGCTCTATGCGTGGTGCAGTCTGTTTTGGGTGGGATTTACAGACCTCTACGTCCGCATGGTTTCGATGGGGGTCTGGACGGATGTGAGGATATTCTAATGGCAGACTATTCAGTAATCGATACAGATGTACTCGTGGTCGGCGCCGGTGGCGCAGGGCTGCGCGCGGCGATTGAATCTGCGGCAATGGGTTTGAAAACTGCTGTCGTGATGAAATCCCTGTTGGGGAAGGCGCACACGGTCATGGCTGAAGGTGGGGCGGCTGCCGCTATGGGCAATAGTGACAATCGCGACTCGTGGCAGACGCACTTTCGCGACACGTTGAAGGGTGGAAAGATGCTGGGTCAATGGCGTATGGCACAGATCCACGCGCAGGAAGCACCCGACCGCATCAATGAGTTGGAAGAATGGGGCGCCGTGTTTGACCGCACTCCGGACGGGCTGATTCTTCAGCGAAATTTCGGCGGACATACTTATCCACGGCTGGCGCACGTCGGGGACCGAACAGGCCTCGAAATGATCCGTACCCTGCAAGACAAGTTGGTTCACATGGCGGCCGATATCCATATGGAGACCACTGTCACGCACTTATTCAAAACTGGCGACTCTATTTCAGGAGCTCTTGCATATAAGAGAGTCACCGGTGAGTTTGTCTTGTTTAACGCCAAAGCCGTGGTGCTGGCGACCGGGGGAATCGGCAAGTCATTCAAGATCACCTCGAATTCCTGGGAATATTCGGGCGATGGCCACGCGCTAGCCTGGAGAGTCGGCGCGGAGTTGATGGACATGGAGTTTGTTCAATTCCACCCGACCGGGATGGTTTGGCCGTTATCGGTGCGTGGGACATTGATTACTGAGGGGGTCCGCGGTGAAGGTGGTGTCCTCAAGAACAACAAGGACGAACGGTTCATGTTCAGGTACATACCTGACGCCTTCAAGAATGACGTCGCCGCGACTGAGGAAGAAGCCAACCAGTGGGTAAAAGAGGTGGTTGCAGGAAAGCAGGCCACTGTTCGACGCCCGCCAGAGCTGCTCACTCGTGACGTTGTGGCAAGAGCGATTAACCTTGAAGTCCGCGAAGGTCGTGGCAGTCCCCATGGCGGAGTGTTTCTTGATATCGCGACGCGCCGAACCGCCGAAGAGATAAAGCGCAAGCTGCCGTCGATGTACCATCAGTTTAAGAAACTCGCCAACGTGGATATCACGAAAGAACCGATGGAAGTGGGGCCTACATGCCACTACATCATGGGTGGCGTGCGTGTAGATCATGAAACGCAAATGAGCAGTGTACCCGGATTGTTTGCGGCAGGTGAGGTTGGAGCAGGGCTGCACGGAGCCAACCGGCTCGGAGGAAATTCACTAACCGACTTAGTCGTCTTTGGTCGCCGGGCAGGAGGCGGAGCCGGTGAGTATGCAAAGAAAGCTGTATCTGTACCAAAAGTGAATTCAGCTGATGCAGAAAAGGCCGTACGAGAAAATCTTGTTTTCTTCGAGAACAAGGGCGGCGAGAATCCCTATACGTTGCAGCAAGATCTTCAGGAAATGATGCACACGTACGCGGGCATCATACGTACGGAATCCGATTTGGAGACGGCGTTGCAGGAATTAACGAAACTGGAGCGGCGTGCCGGCAATATGTTTGTTTCAGGTGGACGCGCGTACAATCCGGGCTGGAACCTTGCTATGGACATGCGCAGCAATCTGATTTGTTCGCGCGCGATCGCGACTGCCGCACTCGAACGGCGAGAAAGCCGGGGAGGTCATGCTCGAGCCGATTTCCCCGAATATGACAAGGAACTTGGGAAGATTAATCTGGTCATCAAGAATGACGGCGGCGCTATGAAGTTTGAGAAAGCGTCACGTATACCGTTGCCCGCTGAACTCAAGCAACTCGTTGAGGAGGCCTGATGGGACACGTCGTAGATATGAAAGTATACAGAGGCGACAAATCCGGTGGCGGTCTCATTGATTACAAGTTAGAGATCGACTCCGGAATGGTCGTACTCGATGTGATACACCGAATTCAGGCGGAGAAGGCACCCGATCTGGCTTGTCGCTGGAATTGTAAGGCGGGCAAGTGCGGCTCTTGTTCTGCGGAGATTAACGGCAAGCCCGCTCTGATGTGTATGACGCGCATGGATTCGCTGCCGCAGGACCAACCGATTACAGTTGAGCCCATCAAGTCCTTTCCTGTCATTCGAGATCTGGTGACAGATGTTTCCTGGAACTTCGAGGTAAACAAGAAAATTCCGGCCTTTAAGCCCAAACCCAAGAATCCCGACGGAACATGGCGAATGATGCAGTACGAAGCGGACCGAGTGCAGGAGTTTCGCAAATGTATTGAGTGTTTTCTGTGTCAGAACACCTGCCACGTACTGAGGAATCACGACAAGCATGAGGTCTTTTACGGACCGCGCTTTATGGTGCGCCTTGCGTCATTGGACATGCATCCGCTGGATACGGTTGATCGCATGGAATTGATCAAGGAAGCGGCTGGCATCGGTTACTGCAACATTACCAAGTGCTGCTCTGAAGTGTGTCCGGAAGACATCCACATCACGGATAACGCGATCATTCCGCTGAAGGAGCGTGTGGCGGATCGATTTTATGATCCGCTTACGCGATTGTTCCGCGTGTTTACCGGTAAGTGAGGATGAGCGTAGTCGAATAGGAGCTGTTAGAGGCGATCAAGGGTGTGATCCTCTTGCTAAACAAAGTTGAAGTATGAAGACGATCCGCACGTCAAGTGGGACATTCTTGATCGTGCTGGTGCTCGGAACCGTACTGACAATCTCCTGCCGGGATAAATATGAACCCAACGGAGACAATACGGAGACGATCGCATTACGTGTTATCAACTGTGCCGGCCCCTATGAGATTTTGAGCCTTTGGGTAGACAATGAGCGGGTGATCTGGTCTGCGTATGCCGATATTGCCACGCCTTATGTCCGCGTCAGCCCCGGGACTCATGAAGTTCGCCTGAGTGAACGAGCATCGGATCCACCTGATTTTCTTTGTAGTGGAACTTTTACATTTCGTGCGGGGATTCCGACAACCATAGCAGTGTTGGAAAGTCTTCCACCGCTCCTCAATCTTATTGCGTTCGAAGACGACTGGACTACAGATTCATCTCAAGCCAAATTGCGGTTGATTCACCTTGCGTCTAGTTTGCCAGTCCTAAATTTCGGACAGGCTGGTAATCCGGACATTTTTATAAACGTTTCTTACACAGAGGCTACGGCTTACGCACGAGTTCCCGCTCAAATCGGCGTTTTCGATTTTGAGGAAGCCGCTTCACACGATGTGCTGTTTTCGGTTTTGGACATAGAGTTGAATGCCGGCCAAAATTACACCATGTTTTTGTGCGGCGACCTTACTGTAAGTTGCGAGCCGGATAGTGGAGACAACCAGTAGCTCATGAAATCCCACACCGATTACCTCACCTTCAAAACAAAGCAGCGCGAGGAGTTCGTAAACATCACACGCGAAGTCGAGAGTGCGATTTCAAAGTCGGGTGTAAAGGAGGGAATGGTGCTGGTCTCCGCGATGCACATTACCGCTGCGGTCTATGTAAATGATGCGGAGAACGGCCTGATCGAGGACATAAAGGAATGGCTGCGCGGGCTGGCGCCGGACAAGGATTATCGCCATCATCGAACCGGTGAGGATAATGGGTCGGCGCACTTGAAAAATCTGATACTGCATCACGAAGTGATTGTGCCGATCACGAACGGACAAGCCGATTTCGGCCCGTGGCAGCAGATCTACTATGCGGAATTCGATGGGCAGAGATCGAAGCGCGTCATTATCAAAGTGATGGGCGAATAGCCAACGTGACTTCGGCCAAATTCTCCTCTTGACAATCGATCTGCTCATAGTTGGTGCGGGACCGGCCGGAATTGCGGTGGGGCTTGCAGCCAAGCGGCGTGGCCTGAGTTGTCTCATCGTCGAGAAGGGCGCCATCTGCAATACTGTTTTTCGATTCCCGCAGCACATGCGCTTCTTTTCGACTGCGGATTTGCTTGAATTCCCGGGTATTCCATTTGCTATCGACGGCGACAAGCCTCTGGCATCGGAGGTTCTCAACTATTTTACTCGCATTGCCATCTCAAGTCAATTGTCAGTCTCGACTTTTGAACGGGTAGTTGCTGTCAAAAAGGTTGGAGACGAGTTCAGAGTCACCACATCGAAGCGACTGCTCAATGCGCCTAATATCGTCTTTGCTGTCGGGACGTATGACCACCCCAACCTTCTCGGTGTACACGGCGAAGACTTGCCGCATGTCTTACATTACTATTCCGGGCCGCATACCTATATTGGCAGGAAAGTTCTGATCGTCGGTGGCAAGAACTCCGCGGCTGAGGCTGCGCTTGATCTGTGGCGCAAAGGCGCGCACGTGACAATTGTTCACAGGGCTGATACACTGAACGAGCAGTCCATTAAATACTGGATTCTGCCGGACCTGAAGAATCGCATTGAGGACGGTGCGATTGAATTTCTCGCGAATACTGTGGTGAGCCGAATCGAGAATGAGAGAGTGGAGGTTCGGAATCCAAATGGCACTCAGTGGATTGAAAATGATGATGTGCTTGCTTTAACCGGCTACCATCCAGACTACGAATTTCTGGCTGGTTGCGGGATCGAGTTTGAAGGCGCCGCTCGTTCGCCAATCCACAATCCCGAAACACTCGAGACGAATATCCCCGGTCTTTTCATAGCAGGAGTGGTGAATGCGGGTGCCAACCCTTCCAGGATATTCATTGAAAACTCGCGACATCATGGTGAGATGATCTTAAACTGCATTGGCATGAGCGCAGTCCGTGGCTGACACATTCCGGGATTCGTTCAGCCTGCCGGTGGACAAGTATCTCTATGGCCTGCTGCCCGTGCGGGACGCACTGCTGCAGGAAATGGAGCAATATGCTGTTGCACGAGGATTCCCGTTCATTGGCCCCCTGGTCGGGCCATTGCTCGGGATTCTAGCAAAATCCATTCAGGCGCAGCGGGTGTTCGAGATGGGAT
>CAZVXJ010000064.1:0-12636 GCA_964631675.1 uncultured Alphaproteobacteria bacterium | reverse complement strand
GTGTTGTGGCGGAAGTTGGGGATGCGAGAAAAGATTCCGGGCGGGTAACGCACGCACAATGCGTGGGTCTTCTTGTATCCGCTGCGCTAACCCGCTACGTCGAAAAAATAGACTCCGACGAGACAAACACTTTCAAAAAATAAAAATAGAGTGACATGATCCACGACGTAAAAACCAAGAAACTGAGATTGATCCCCGATGAGCGGGGGCGGCTGCTGGAAATTCTGCGCAAAGATGATCCCGATTATCTGCAAATCGCGCAGGTGTACATGACCACGAACTATCCGGGCGTCGTCAAGGCGTGGCACTTTCATAAAAAGCAATCGGACCAAATGACCTGCGTGAAAGGTATGGTCAAGGTCGTGCTGTATGACGCGCGCGAAAATTCACCAACGAAGGGCGAGGTCAACGAATTTTTCGTGGGCGAATACAATCCGATGCTGATCGTGATTCCGCCGGGCGTGTATCACGGCTGGAAGTGTGTGAGCGAAGGCGAATCGGTGGTGGTGAACTGCCCCGATCAGCTCTACGATTACAACAATCCGGACGAGCACCGCGCCGCGCACGATGATCCGAAGATTCCGTATAAGTGGGACATTGTGTTCAAATGACAAAATGCAAACGGCAAACGACAAAGCAGAAGTATCAGAATTGTCATTTTGATTTGTGGTTTGTCGTTTAGTTTCTCCACCCTTGCTCGTTGAAATCAAGTCGTCCAACCGTGATCTGCTGACCGATTCGACAACGGGCTTAAGTCCGCGGCTGGCTTCGGGAGAATTGGATCCGCGGGATGTGCTGCGTGAGATTAACCGGCATCTGGCGAAAAAGAAATTGAAGGCGGCAGAGGAGACTTACTTGCTCGCCGTGAAGCGACAGCTCGTGTTTCGCGAGTTCGCCCGCAGTGCGCTGCCGGTTCAGGGCTACAAATTCCCGCCCGGCGCCAATGCGAAGGATTCTGCACAGCACAAGCTGCTGCTCTCGGGACGGACCGGTATTCCGCTGATCGATGCCTGTATTCAGGATTTGAAAAAGGGACTGCCGCACAATCGCGCGCGGCTCGTTCTGGCACGGTTTGCAATTCGCAATCTAAATCTGGCTCCGGAGCTTGTCGCCGATTTCTTTCGTAAGCACCTGAAGGATTACTGTCCGACGATTAACACGTTCAACATCGTCAGCGCGTCTTCCGCAGCGGTATTTGCGGAACCGTGGTACAGATTATCGAATCCCGTGACGGCGGCGATAAAACTGGATCCGGTAAACGCCTATATCGCCAAGTTCGGATTCGTTTCACAGCAGCCGACGGAGGATGGCGCGACGCTGATCCGCGACGGCAACTTGTTTTGGCAGACACGCTGGAAGGAAGCATCTGCTTCAGGGGAGTATATCAGGCGCAGCCTGTGGCCGACGAAGGACAAAGAGCGCGGCGTGTTTTTCATTCTTGACGCTATTTCTGCGCGCGGAGCATTTTCTCCGTACTATAACCGATACCTCGAGCGAGAATCCGAATTCCTTGACTCATGAGCGACGATGGCCCGAAATCCAGCGGCAGTCCTTCAAATGAGCTGATCGAACAGCGCACGTGGGATTGGTTTCACGCGGCAGTCGCGCTCAGGTTTGGGCCGGCGCATTTCAGAATCGCAACGCTTCCGCCCTACGATCACTGGCCGGATGTGATTGCGATGCGCGGCCATGACCGTGTGGGGTTTGAGATTACTTCTCCGCTGAAGCCGGAAGATGTGGTGAAACGCCCGCGACGCGATACACAGGAAGATATTGAGATTGAAGGGATGTCCAGACAGCGGATGCTGGAGCAGCGCGTGGTCGGCGCGCTGAAGCGCAAGATCAAGAAGTACGGCTCGACGAATACGGGAATGCCGCTCGCGCTGCTGATCACCCTCGCTCATCCGTCCACGCTGAAATTTTCTTCAACGAAATCGGATATTGCGCATTTGGCGAGCGTCGTGCGCGGGCACTTCGGAAAGTTCTTGCATCAACCGATTGACGCTGTGTATTTAGTGGGGCCGGGCGAAAAGGCCTTTTTGCTGTGGCGCAGGCGCGGACCAAAGTGGAAAAAAATCTTTCCCGACTTGGATGACATCGCTCAAAGAACTTAACCTGCAGAGCTGGGATGACCGGCTGGAGGCGCGCGCGCATACCTATGTTTTACGCGGGCGGTTTGCATTTGCGGTGGTTCGTTTGAAAGCGCGGCAACCGCAGCAGTGGCTGGATATCGGCACGGGAAACGGATTTTTGCCGAAAGCGGCGCGGCCTTTTTTGAACGGCGCGCGCGTGACGGGAACGGACTTCGCGGAGAATGCGCTCGCGGCGGCGGGAGATGCGCTCGATGAAAAAGTGCAGAATGACATGGATGCGGATGGACTGCCGTTCATGGATGCGTCGTTTGACTTTGTGACGTGCTTGGAAGTGATTGAGCATTTGATTTTTCCCGAGCAGGCGATTGCCGAAATTTCGCGCGTGCTGAAGCCCGGCGGTCACTGTGTGATCACGGTGCCGAACATTCAGCACGTTGAGTACCTGTTTCAACTGATTCGCGGCAAGATGCCCGGCCCGGCGGCGGATCCAAGGCACATGAGTATTTTCACGCACAAATTTCTCGCGCAGCTCATGAACCGCCACGGCCTTCGTGTGTCAGTAAAATCAGGTGTGGATGCTTCGCCGGAGTGGTTCGCGAATCTGTCGCCGAAATATCTGGCGAAAACGATTGCGGTGGAGGGGGAGAAAGGATAAGTTATGCTTACAAAGACAAGACATCTGCTGGTGAACGGTGATTCGCGGCGCATGGATTCGGTGAAAGACGAGTCCGTGCATTTGGTCGTGACGTCGCCGCCGTATTGGCAGTTGAAGGACTACGGAGTTGAAGGCCAAATCGGATTTGATGACAGCTATGAAGTTTACATTAATAATCTGAATTTAGTTTGGCAGGAATGCTTTCGCGTGCTGCATCCGGGATGTCGTTTGTGCGTGAATATCGGAGATCAATTTGCTCGCGCTGTGTATTATGGCCGCTATAAGGTAATTCCGATTCGCACGGAGATCATCAAGTTTTGCGAAGCCATCGGCATGGACTACATGGGCGCGGTGATTTGGCAAAAGGTCACGACGACGAATACGACGGGCGGCGCGAGTATCATGGGTTCGTTTCCCTATCCGCGCAACGGCATATTAAAACTTGATTATGAATTTATACTGCTGTTCAAAAAGTTAGGGGATGCGCCGAAGCCGACTGTGAAACAGAAGAACGACGCGAGGATGACCACGGAAGAGTGGAACCGGTATTTCGCGGGGCATTGGAACTTTACGGGGGAGCGGCAAGAGGGTCACATCGCCCGTTTTCCCATTGAACTTCCGCATCGCCTGATTCGCATGTTCTCGTTTCCGGGCGAAACCGTGCTTGATCCGTTCCTCGGCAGCGGAACGACCAGCGTTGCCGCCGCGCGGCTGGAAAGAAACTCGGTAGGCTATGAAATCAATCCCGAGTTCATGCAAATCGCCGAAGCCCGAGTTACGGCCGAGAACAACCTGACGAACGGCGTTATTGTCCAACGTGAGAACGGTCCGCGTTTGAAGTCCGCCGACGTTGCAAAAAGAATCGAGGCGCTGCCGTATATCTTCCGTGATGAAGTCAAGATGGACAAGAAGATTGATCCGCGCAAGTTGACGTTCGGGTCGAAGATTACGGGGAAAGAGAACGGCGAGAAGGGCGTCATTGTCAAACAAATCATCGAGCCGGACGAGATTGAGATTGAGGGTGGACAAAGAGTCAAACTGCTTGGCGTAACCCCCATCAAATCCATGCGTGCTCAAGCCATAGACTACTTACGAGAGACAGTCTTGGGAAATCGGTTGACCCTGAAGTTCGATAAGATAGCTACTGATGACTATGGACGACTCTTAGCATATGCCTATCTTCCAAACAAAACGTTTGTAAACGGGCATTTGCTAAAAGCGGGGTTTGTTCGATTAATGGATTGTGATATACTCTTGAGAGGAGCCTCATTAAAAAAATTCACAGAGAAGGCAGGCATGCATGAAGCTTAAGCTATCTCCTACTGTCATTCGCGAACTTTTTGAGCTTGACCCCTTAGAATTGCCGACAAACGTGTCACCGCTAATTAACTTGGCTAATACATTCTCCGGTGGGACAAAGCCGGCAGTCGTTGGAAAAATGACTGAACTAATCAAAGAGTTTGGTGATGGTGACTTGGAAAAGTGGGAGCTGTGGTACAAAGATCGGTTCACTGATAGCCTTGAGAAAGCTAGGGAAAAGATAAAGACAAGGTTAAGCGATTTTCGAAAAGCGCTTGATAAGATTACCGATGCGCAGATTGATGAGTGGGTTAGGGATCTCGTGATTGTGAAGACCTACATTGGGTTGCGCATCCAAGAAGCGATCCTTCAGTTTGTTGCTAACCACCTAAATCTGAAATACATAGAGGCAACATCGCAGGATGAGTCAAAGAATATTGATGGTTGCATTGGAAACACACCTGTCAGTGTCAAACCAGATTCCTACAGGATGAAACCGGAAATTCGTGGCACTTTGCCAGATGTGATTATCTATTATTCAAAAGGGGAAAAGGGAGTCTATACAATTGAATTTGACGAGAGTAAAATAAAGTAAAATGAACCACCTTCTCATCACCGGTGGGGCCGGGTTTATCGGCTCCAACTTTATCAGGTACATGATGCGGAAGTATCCGCAGCTAAAGATCACGAACTTTGACGTGCTGACGTATGCGGGAAATCTCGATAATCTGAAAGATGTCGAGAACGATCCGCGCTACCGGTTTGTGCAGGGCGATATCTGCGATCCGGCAAAGGTTGCCGAAGCGATGAGCGGCTGCGACGCGGTCGTGAATTTTGCCGCTGAGACGCATGTGGACCGCTCGATTCACGCGGGCGATCTGTTCGTGATGACGAATGTCAAGGGTGTCTATGTGCTGTGTGAAGAAGCGCGCCGCCAAAACATCAAGCGGTTTCTGCATATCTCGACCGATGAAGTCTATGGCTCGCGATTGGAAGGCTATTTCAAAGAGACGGACAACTTGTTTCCGTCGTCGCCGTATTCAGCCGCGAAAGCCGGCGGCGAACTCTTGGCGCGGTCCTATTTTGTGACCTACAATCTTCCCGTGCTGATCACGCGCTCGTCCAATAATTTCGGGCCGTTTCAGTATCCTGAGAAACTCGTGCCGTTGTTTGTCACGAATCTGCTCGAAGGCAAAAAAGTGCCCGTCTATGGTGACGGCAAGCAGGTACGTGACTGGCTGTTTGTCGAAGACCAGTGCGACGGACTTGATTTGGTTTTGCAAAAAGGCGAAGTCGGCGAGATCTACAACTGCGGATCGCACAACGAAGAGTTCAACATTGACGTCACGCACGCCATCCTGAAACTTCTGGGCAAAGACGAGAGCTTCATCACCTATGTGCAGGATCGTCCCGGCCACGACCGCCGCTATGCGGTGGACACCGACAAAATCCAAAAACTCGGCTGGGTGAAAAAACACAACTTCATGCAGGGGCTTGAGAAAACGGTGAAGTGGTACGTAGAGCATGAAGAGTGGTGGAAGAAGATTAAGCAGAAGCAGGCGGATTATAAGGTGTGGATGGAGAAGCAATATGGCGTCGGGAGATAACGGTACATCCCTCGGCGAGAAGAAATTGAAACGGGCGACCCCATCGGGCCGCCCGTTTTTTCTCTAGATGCGCTGGGACTATGGGCAGTTCGTGTCGCCACGGCAATAGGCGAGAACGACGAGAAACTTGCGGTGGCTGACGGCAGTGTAGGTAAAAGTGCTTGCTGCAACTTTTCCGACATAATTGGCCGGAGTGATATCGACGGGAATGTTGTCTGAAGCGTAGATGAGGTATTCATCGGCGGCCTGAATAGGGTCAAATGTGTAGTCAATGATTCCCGATCCGTCGCCGCGAATTCTGCCCCGCAATTGAGTCACTCTGGCACAGGTATCGGGTGCACAGGAGGAACAGGTTAACTCAACATTGTAGTAGCGACAAGTGTCGATTGAGGCTGGCTCAACTTGCAAGTAGTACGTGCCGGGTCCAACGCAAGAGATAAGCTCGTTGTGGTCGCAGCGAGGTGAATACTTACAGTCAAGCGTATCCAATTCGAAACAAAGTCCGGAAGGGTGCGCAGCTAAGAGCCGCCATCTAGCATCAAATTCGGCATGCACGTTGAAGCGGATCTGCCGCGGCTCGTCAATCAGCAGCCGATACCAATCATAGTCTGTCGATACCGCATCCTTGAATGCAACTCCACAGATCTTATCGCCGCACATTATGGAATCAAATGCAAGCTGCGCGGGGTGATTACAACCTGCATTATCCAGCGTGACTCCGCAAATTTCCGATTCAAGTCGCGCATCCGGCAAGCACTCAAACCGGCAACGCTGAGCTTCAGCTCCGCATCGGCACGTAAGGATATGCAAGATATAAGGTCCAACGGAACCGTCCGCACTTTCGATCCGGATCTTCCACCGAAGACTCGGGCGGCACGGGGACTCGACCAGCGCGTCGGTGCCGATGCCTCCGTCATCGTCGAATGACTCAATGATCTCACAGGAATCCAGATCATATCCCATCGCAAATGCGCGCGGATTAAGTCCTC
The DNA here is from genome assembly GCA_964631675.1 of uncultured Alphaproteobacteria bacterium. GTDB lineage: Bacteria > Electryoneota > RPQS01 > RPQS01 > RPQS01 > CAZVXJ01. The sequence continues at coordinate 5,993 of CAZVXJ010000064.1, read as the reverse complement.
CGCCAAAGGCGAACTGGTTTGGTGTGTCATCGGCCAATATCGCGACCGCGACGCGGTAATGATAGGTATCCGGAGGAAAAGTGACTACATAGTAATCGCGGTCCGATGGTGAACTGATTTCACCGCAATAGAATTGGTTGCACTCCAGGGTAGAAAAATTCGCATTCACCGTTTGGCAACTGTCGTTGTCTGGCTCATTGTCTCGATTTGTGTATGGGCAAACGACAGGAACGTCGGCGCACGGAATGCAATTCCCCTCCTCGGAAATGCTGAAAACACCATTGCCTTCTTCGTCCGGAGCGACACCGTCCAAAATGAAGTAGTAAAAACTCCCGGCAATCAAATTCAAATTGTTCAGACATTGGGTCGCGCAGCCGATGTGCGTGCCGCTTTCCGCAGGGCAACCGTTTTCCCAAACGGAGATTGCGGTATTATGGTCCGATCCCAACGTGTTTGCATTCACGGTCATGTTCCGGTCCGGTTCAAAGCGGAAAACAATGTCCGTCGCGTTTTGCAGGAGCACTCCCGAGGAGCACGGGGGGCTGTAGTCATGACCAAAGACGTTGGGCAGGCTGTCGCCCTCATCGTAGCAATAGGGCAGATTCAGAATGATGAATGGTTCCTCGCAGATGTCGCCTATGGTAAAACAAGGCTCGCATCGCACAATCAGCCGGTAACCGCCTCCGTTGATTCCCTCATCGGAGATGCCAATATATAGCGGTCCTGAGTTGGGAGATTCACAGTTGAGGACAATAAGGCAATCGCCGCCCTGTCCCCCGTCCAGGTCCTGTGCGATGACCTGACTGCACTCGAGTCCACGCGCCAATGTGAGCGCAGGATTCAGCGAACTCGTGCAAGCGAAGTTTCCTGGTGTGTCCCCTGCATGCACTTCCACGATAAGCTTCATTGCACGGCCGCTTGTGTCGCCAATTGGGCTAAACTCAAACCAGTCGTCGAAAACGTACCAATCCTGACGATCCGCAGCACTCAGCGATCCGCATAGTGTGTCACCGCAATTGACAGTTCCGATCCCCGCTTGGCAAGTAATGTTTGCCGGTTCAATATCATGATTCGGAAAACCGCAATCCACCGGCGTGCAGAGCGCACACGGGCAACAAGCTCCAGCGCGAACAACGAGTTCAAAATCACCTGTATTTGGTGGCGGAAAACCTCCGTCAAGAACAAAGAAGTAGGTCGATCCGGGAACAAACGTACTTGCAAAAAGACATCCGCGATTATTTCCACAGCCGCCGCAGTCAATCAGCGTTTCGACCCCCGGACAAAAGCTTGTGCTGGTCTGCGATTGCCGCAGACATGTGTTGAAGGCCGATCCGCATGTACTTGCGCTGACCTGCTGAATTTGTGTCGGCGTATAGGAAAAGTATATATCCGGACCGCCGGCAGAGTTGTCATCGTAATAATCAACTGTGCTGCCGCAAAAACAAAACGGCAGCGATGGGATCGGAATTGCGTTTCCGCAAAAGTCTCCGCGTGGAACCGGTATCATCCGAACACTTAACACGAAGGGACCGAATGGCTGACCAAACGTCAGTACTTGCTCGATAGAAATATAGCGAAACACCTTCTCACGCAGAATGCCGGTGCGAAAGATGCCCGGCGAAAGAAAGCTCAATCCAATTTGTGTCTCGCAGTTTTCCCAAAACTTTACGTCCGCGCCGAGGCCGCGACCGAATGTGCAGCGGCCCGCCGTGCTTCCGTCCCATATCTCCACTTCATAGCGGACAAATCTGTTGGTATCGGCAGAGGAGTCAAATATCCTGATCCAGTCGCGGTCGGTGAAATTCGAAATGTCGGCGTGGACAGTGTCTCCAATCTGTATGGCAAGTTCGCTGACGAGCGGAGGACACAAATCATTTTCCGGTTCAAAATCATGTTCTGTTCCCGGACACGATGGAGGAGAGCTTAGGCACTGGCAGCCCGCCTGAAAGTTCGATACATACTCACTGTGGACGAAGAAATGGAAGTTCCCCTCGCGGATGAAATTATTGTTAATGAATCGAGCTGATATGACGAACCAATAGGCTCGCTCAGCCTGCAAGAAGGCTTGAACACAGGGAAGTGTTGTAGACGGGGGTCCAGGAAGACTCTCTCCGCAGCCAAAATCATCTTCGCAGGAAACTAATATCTCGGCGTCGCCCGGAATAGTGTTTGGACACGCAGACTCCCAGATTCCCAGCATCACGGGCGTATTCGTTCCGGCGCAAACTCCAGCTTTGATCGTTTGCGGATAAGGCGAGTAGTATCTGAACACAACATCCTTGAGAGTGTCGGGGTTGTCGGGGAAGTCGCAGTTTCCATATACACTGATGAAGTCGGAAAGTGTCCCCGTATGGCAATACGGAAGCGTCCCTATTGTTGCGGGGTTTGCACAGGAGCCTGGTTGACAGGCCGCATCTCTGACAATTAAGAGTCCGATAGCCGTCAAGACAACCCAGAGCGGTGTGATTCTCTTCATTGCAGCCTCCATCCGATTACGGTTTCAGCGTTTCCGCAGTTGAATTTCATGAGTCGCACGGTGGAATCTGTATGGACCCACGAAATTTGCGACTCACCGTCATAACGTAATTGTTGAGCCATCGATTGTCAATACTTGCAGGAACCATCAAGAGAAAACCGCCCGACCGGCAAAAGTCATTGCGAGCAATGCAAAATCGTGGGAGATTGCCCGCATTTCTGACAAAATATCCCCCCAGATTTTGCAACGACTCAGTGTTGCCTCTGTTTCGTCCATGTAATCTAGCTCGTTCAGCACCGGGCTGTACATGCTCGTCGACAGTCAAGCTTCACACACCTGAGGATGAGGAATCAAGTGAATTCAACGAATTATCTGTTACTACATCAAAAATCAATGGTGCTGATTGAGTAGGTGAGGTTCCTGTCTTGCCTTTCGGCTGAAATATGGTTAAATTAGCAGATTGTGAGTCTGGCAGCTGGAGATCAGAACGGGCCGGTGGCTAGGATTGACCTGAACGCTCTTCGGGTCAATGCAAAACTGCTCATTGAAAAAGTAAGACCGCGCGGACTGCTGGCGGTGGTCAAGTGGAACGGCTACGGACATGGGCTGATCCCCTGTGCGAAAGTTCTTTCACAGTGCGGCGCGGAGGCGTTCGGCGTCAGCTCCACTCTCGAAGGAATCGAACTGCGCAAAGCCGGAATTACCGAGCCGATTCTGGTGATGACCGATTGGGTGGGAAAGCCGGTCAAGCACTTCCTGGATTGGGAATTGGAAGCGGCGGCCACATCGTGGTACAAGGTGGAGTATCTGGAAGCCGTTGCGCGCCGCTGGGGAAAGGCAATTCCGGCCCACATCAAATTTGACACGGGGCTGGGTCGAGTGGGGATTCCGTGGCAGCATGCAAAGTGGGCGCTCCCGAAAATAGCAGCGATGAAGGACCTGAGAGTGCGGGCCATCTACTCGCATCTCGGATATTCAGGACCGAGTGACAGCGAGAAGAGTACGGCTCAGATTTCAGAGTTTAGCAATATTCTGAAGTTGGCCGTAGAGTTGGGAATCCGGCCGAAGTGGACACATCTGGCAAATTCTGCAGCGGCATTGGCGATACCTGATGTACCCGGGAATTTGGTCAGAACGGGGATCGCTCTTTACGGGCAGCCCACGACGGCAGAGGTCAGCGAATCACTGCCTCTCGTTCCCGTGATGACACTGGCCGGGCGGATTTGTGGTGCGCAGAGGGTCAAGCGAGGCCGCGGTTTTCCTTCACCATTGATCTGGAAAGCTCCATCAGATGGCTGGGGAGCTGAAGTAAAACTGGGTTTTGAGGTGAGTTACCCGAGGTCATTCGCCGGTAAGGCTCCGGTATTGTTTCGAGGGCGGCGGATTCCGCTGCTAGGAGTAATGGGGAAACGGTCCAGTTTCGTATTTTGCGGCAACGAAAAACCTGAACCCGGTGAAGAGGTGGTTTTCTGGGGCCGGCAAGCTGATGAGACTTTGTATTTATTTGAATTGGCTCCATTGATCGGGGCTTTAGCCTATGAACTGCCGACATGGCTCTCGGCCGATTTGACCCGCATATTTGTCGGGGATCTTGATTCCACCGCGACCAGGGGATTCCGAAGAATGGAACAAATCCCGGCGCAGCACAGTATTCAGGGTGCATTCCTGAAGTGAAATGGAGTGTAAAATTATGACGATGCGATTTTATTCATTGACAGGAGACAAAATGCGGAAGATTGCCGCAATCTCGATGGCTGTATTCATGCTTGCGACAATGGGTTGCAGCAAGGAGAGCGCAAAGAAGACTGCCATCCCGGCGGATGCGAAGATGCTTAATTTTACGATGAACGATGTAAACGGTCAGCCGGTCAACATGCGTGAGCATTTTGGCAAGGTTGTCATCGTTGACTTCTGGGACACTTGGTGCGGACCCTGCCGTAAGGGTATCCCGGAGTTTGTGGAACTCTATAATACTTACAACAAGAACGGCTTGGAGGTTGTGGGCGTTGCCTTTGCGCGCCAGGGGAACGAAGCCGTGAAGAAGTTTGCTGAGGAGTACAAGATCAGCTATACGAGTGCGGTATTCAACGAAGAGGCGAAGAACCTGTTCGGTTCGCCGCCTTCGATCCCCACGACTTACATCATTAATCAGCAGGGTGAAGTTGCCGAGAAGGTGGTTGGCTACCGGCCGAAGGCTTACTTTGAAGAGAAGATCAAGCAGCTCTTGAAGATTTCATAGGGATTCGGACCCCACATTTCAGTTCCGAGTAAATTACAGGCGGCTCGAGTGGGCCGCCTGTGCTTTCAGTTCAGATACAGAGGAGAACATGGCAGAGGCAAAGACGACGAAAGTCACGACACTTACGGATTCAGCTTTCAACGACGCAGTGAAGAACAATGCGGCGCTCGTGGTCGATATGTACGCGGATTGGTGCGGGCCGTGCAAGCAGGCGGCTCCGATGCTCGAGGAGCTTGCGGGGGAGTATTCGGGCCGCGTGAGTTTTGCGAAGGTGAACGTGGACAATAATCCGCGTGCTGCGCAGACGTTTGGCGTGCAGGCGATTCCGACTTTTCTGTTTTTTAAGGATGGTCAATTGGTGGATCGGGTGACAGGGCTTGCTCCGAAGCCTGCGTTCAAGCAAAGGGTGGAATCGCTCGTGAAGTGACTGCGTCACGTTTTCAGGCAAATGAGAACGGCGACCCTTGGGTCGCCGTTTTTCTTTCGCCGGGCCTGTGAAGCCCCATGCGGCCGCGGTAGGAATTAGATTAGTGCGCCGGTTCGGGAGAAATGTGTGAAGGAATTTTTGCTGTGTCGTCTTCGGTATCTGTGCCGGGTTCGGCGACGGTGGTGAAGCGGCCCAGCAGTGAATAGACTACGGGAACCAGCAGCAAAGTCAAGAAGGTCGAGAAGAGCAATCCGCCGACAACTGCGATGCCGAGCGGGCGGCGGGATTCGGCTCCGGCGCCGAGGCCAATCGCAATCGGCAGAATGCCGAAAATCGTGGCAAACGAAGTCATGAGAATGGGCCGCAGACGAATCACCGATGCCTCCACGACGGCGGTCATGACGTCGCGGCCACGGGAGCGAAGCTGATTGGCGAACTCCACAATCAGAATTGCGTTCTTGGTGACGAGACCGATCAGCATGATCAGTCCGATTTGCGAGAAGATATTCATGCTCTGGCCGAAGGCGAAGAGCGACACGAGAGCGCCGAACACCGCGAGCGGTACCGACAGCAGAATCGTGAACGGATGCAGAAAGCTCTCAAACTGTGCGGCGAGCACCAAGTAGATAAACACGAGCGCGAACAGGAAGAAGAAATACAAACTTGCGCTGGAGTCCTTGAACTCGCGGGATTGTCCCGCCAAGTCGCGGCGAATGTTTGCGGGAAGATTCTTGTCAGCAATCTCATCCAGCGCATCGAGCGACTGGCCCAGGGACGAAATGAACGGAATAAAGTTAGCCGTTATGGTTGCAGAACGCTGCCGCTGATAGTGATTGAGCTCCTTCGGTCCG
>CAZVXJ010000063.1:0-12791 GCA_964631675.1 uncultured Alphaproteobacteria bacterium | reverse complement strand
GGCCTTCGTGAACTCGCAAGCGCTCGTCACCGCTAAAGTGGACTCGCGAACCCTTTGCGAGGGAGGACGTTTCGAGAAGGATTCCGGTGGAGTCCTGAATGGAGTGCTGCGCGAAACAGCCGCGTACTATGTGCGCAAATTCATTTCCGATCCCACTCCCGAGCAAGAACACGCCGCATTTCTGAAAGCGCAGGATTTGGCTTTTCGTCACGGTTTCACCGCCGCATCATGCAGCGTGCGGCATGATTATCTGCGCGGCTATTTGAACTTTTCCGAAAGCGGCGCACAAAAAATCCGGCTCAATATCTGGCCGGTCACCACAAGTTTTGACTTAGAACAAGACCGTTTTATAAGACGAGAAGACACGCAGTGTCGGATGTGCTGCTTCAAAGGGTTTTCCGATGGCGCGTTAGGTTCGCGCACCGCGCACATGCATCAGCCCTATACCGACGATCCGCAGAATACCGGTTTATCGCTGATTCAAGCGGGGCCGCTGGCACGGTTTATTCGCGGCGCGCACAAGGAAGGCTATCAAATTGCGATGCACGCGATTGGTGACCGCGCAAATACGATCTGTCTGGATGCCTTCGAAATGGCCGGCGCTGCGGGACTCGGACCAGCTCTGCGTCCCAGAATTGAGCATGCGCAATTTCTGACTGGGCGCGACATCACGCGTTTTGCGGAACTGGGAGTTATCGCGTCGATGCAGCCCATTCACTGCACCGCCGACATGCACATGGTGGAACCGCGCATCGGAGCCGAGCGCGCGAAAACCGCCTATGCGTGGAGAAGCTTGCTCGATGCAGGAGCGATACTCGCCTTTGGCAGCGATTGGCCCGTGGAAGATTTGAGCGCGCTTGCTGGAATTCATGCGGCTGTTACGCGGGAAGATCAAAAGCAAGAGCGCATCTCCGTGGAAGACGCGCTGCGAGCTTACACACTCGGCGCAGCCTACGCAGCAGGGTGGGAGGGAGAGCTGGGAACGATAGAAGTCGGCAAGCTTGCCGACTTCACTGTGCTCTCGCGTGATATTTTCTCCTGCACGCCCGAAGAAATTCTGCAAACAGAAGTGCTGATGACGATTGTGGGCGGGAAGATTGTTTATGAGCGACCCCCCCAGCCCCCCCGCTAAAGCGCGGGGGAGAAGATCACTCAGCCGCCTGAATTCGGCGGAGCTTGCCCGCGCTTGTTGCGATCAACGCGTCCGTCGCTGTAGTTGCCCTCAAGCTCGCTCACCGCGCCATTCTTGTCCGCAATGAAGCGCACGCGGAAAAAGTCCACACCTTCAAGCTGAAATCTATGTTTGGCCATCGGCACCAGTCGCCGCTTCGGGCCGCCTTCGCGCTGATACCAAAGTTCGCCGTTCTCGGATGTAACTGATCTCGGGCCAAACACTCCGACACAGGACGACATATCCGTTTCAGATGCCTTGTAAGGATTCATTTTCGCTTCGAGCCCCTCTTTTGCCCAGCGAATTTGCGTCGCGATTTGCGGCGATTGCTTCTTCGCTTCGAGTTTCTTTAGCGCGTCGAAGTGTGCTGCATCCAGCGCCGCAGCCTGATCACATTCTATATCCGGCGTAACTCCGGTTCCTTCCCAATTCGTTTTTGTCACCGGATTGATGGCGCGGCCGAAAGGCACGGAGAGTTGAACGCCGAGCGAAGCGAAACTGTAAAAGTCGTTGGGATGCGCGCCGCCGCCGGTAGTTTGACCGACAATCGTCCCGCGTTTCAAAACTTTAAGATTGTTTGAGAACTCTTCTGCAGCGGAAAATGTCCCCGGACTCGTTAGAACATAAACTGGAACATCCGTGAGTTTCTTTCCGGGGACTGAACTCTGCGTCCAGAACTGTTGAATACTCGAGTCTGCGCGCAGAAAAAAATCATTCAGGTGAGTGGGCACGTCAAACAAGTAGCTTGAGATGAGTTGAATCATCGAGGGATCGCCACCGCCGTTCTCCCGCAAGTCGAAAATCAGTGCGTCGGCATTGGCAAAGTAGTTCATCGTTGCAATCGCAGTTTCTCCTCCGAGATCTGCCGCCGCGAATTGATTGAGCTTGATGTATCCGACATTCCCTTCGAGCCAGCGCAGTTCTTTGAAACCATAATTGTTGTAGCGCAAGTCCTCCCGCTGCATCGCGTCACGTTCGGCTTGAGTAGTTTTCTCCGACTGGCCCTCCGGCAGAGGAAAGACCGATACGTGTTTGTCATTCGACACCGAACGCAGGTCTTCGGTCAGCCGCATTACAAACGGCGGAATCTCGTCGAACGAATCGTAATTCCCCGCCTGCAACTCGGAGCGTATTTTCGCCGACATGTCCTTTGCGACGTCGGGAAACACGTAGACGCTGTCAATTGTCCGGGCGACTGAATCGACAATCGATGCACGGGTCTTCTTCGAGAATGACTTGCGCGGACGTGCCTCTACGGCGTAACTATGCAGCGCCAGGGCGAAAACAAAAAGTGCTGCCAGCCAAGAACGACCCTTCATGTGTGGACCCGGAGTTAAGTTGACGTCTTTGCTTTTTAGATGGCGCACGCCGGACTATGTTGCATCCCAGTCACCTTTGCCTCATCCATTCTACAAACTCCTTGAGTCCATCATCGAAATTCACGGTGCGTCTAAAGCCCAGCTCACGTTCGGCTACGGCCGAGTCGGAGTAGGTGTGTTGCACTTCGCCCGGCTGAACGGATAAGCGCTTAATAATCGCGGTTTTCCCGACTGCACCCTCGATTTTAGCGACCAACTCAGAAAGCGAAATGGGCGATGATGACCCCAAGTTGAAGACACCGTACTTTGGTCGGACATCGTTACCCCAATTCATCGCACCAAGAATACCACGCACGATGTCACTTACGTGTGTGTAATCACGGCTGGTGCTTCCATCACCGTAAATGGTGATCTCCCGGCCTTGCAATATTAACTCAGTGAACCTGCGAATTGCAAGATCAGGCCGTTGTCTCTTGCCGTAAACGGTGAACAAGCGCAGGCATGAAATGCTCAGACCGTAAAGATGGTAATAAGTGTAGCAGAGCACCTCGCATGCCTTTTTCGTGGCACCGTATGGCGATAGAGGCGAATCGGTTCGGGCCGTTTCGCGGAAGGGAAGATCGGTTTGGTCGCCGTAAACAGACGACGAAGAGGCGAATACAAAATTCCGGATATTATTCATCCGAGCGGCTTCAAGGAGTACGAGCGTACCTTGAACATTGACGTCCTGGTAGTGCTGCGGATGCAATATTGAGGGACGCACCCCCGCCCGAGCCGCAAGATGAACGATGATTTCAGGCCGATGCTTGTTAATGGCCTTGCTAACGCTCGAAGTATCGCAGATATCATTCTTCACGAACAAGAAGTTCTGGCCACTACCGATTTCCTCGAGATTTCGGCGTTTTTCGGCCGGGTCATAGAAATCGTCGAGGTTATCAAAGCAAACAACCGTATGCCCCTGCTCCAGAAGTTTCTGGCAGACATGGGAGCCGATAAAACCAGCCCCTCCCGTTACAAGGATACGTTGGGAACGAGTTGAGGTCATGCTTGAGTTAGTAAAGGATGCTACGGTACAGAGGGGCAATTGCATCCAATCTAAGTTTTGGATTTCTAAGAGTCAAGTCAGGTCTGGACTATGTCTGCTTGACATTTCGGGGAGGGAGTATTAAATTACAAGTTTCCCCCAAGCCTTCAGGGAGACTTATCATTAGGCGGAGTAGCTCAGTCGGTCAGAGCAGAGGAATCATAATCCTTTTGTCGGGGGTTCGAATCCCTCCTCCGCTACACGGTTAATAGGCCCACGACCATTCGTGTGGCCTATTATATTTTAATTGTAAACAGTGACTTATGATTATTATCGCTGATGAATCAGGCAGACTGGTTTAAGCCACCACAGAAAGCCGCCGATGACTTCGTGACCAGTCTGGGTCCGACTGCGAGAGTACTGTTGGCTGTCTCCGGCGGTGCGGATTCCATGGGGCTACTCGGGCTCTTGACGGGATTTGAGAAACTTCGGGGCAGACTCTACGTACTCCATGTTAATCATGGACTGCGTGCAAGCGCCATGGGAGATGAACAGCTTGTCGTGGATTTCTGTCGTTGCCGTGGGTTGCCGATTTCGGTCGAACACGTGAACACGCTCGGCCATGCACATCGTCTCGGTATGTCGATTGAGCACTCTGGCCGAATACTGCGGTATGAGGCGCTTGGGAAGGCTGTCGATACGTCCGGGTGCCAGTGGATAGTTACCGGCCACACAGCCGATGATAGTGCAGAAACTGTCCTAATGCGAATCAGGTCTGGCGCTCCGTGGTACGAATGGACTGGCATTCCCGAACGGCGTGGCAGAATCGTAAGGCCGCTCTTAAAGGCACGGCGCACTGATTTGAGAGAGTGGACGCTTATGAACGGGATCCCGTTTGCCGATGATGAGACCAATCTTGATCCTCGATTTCGTCGAAATGCACTCCGGCTTGATCTCGTGGCAAGCCCTAGTACGTGGCAGAGTGAACACGTGTTCAATTACTGCGTTCTGGGCAAAAGCTTGTCAGAATATCTTGAACATGCCAGAGGAGTTGCGCTTGCCGACTGCGCCTCCGGTGATCCTATTGACCCCGACTGCATCAGCCTTGATATTACGCGGATTTTGACTTACTTTAAGAGTTTAGAGTTTCTACCGATTGAGGCCGCCTGGTCTAAAATGCAAGGTGTAAACGACAAGCGTCTACCTAGCCATATTCGATCCAGCGTAGCACAGTTACTTCAGGCAACCACACCCCAATCGTCGCTTGGCTTGCCGGGCGGGATTCGGCTCATTAAGCGAGGCCGTCGAGTGTGGGTCTATCGCAACACCTTTAGTTTACCGGCGCAACCGGCAAACTCGCCGGGTCTGAAGAAACTAGATGGTGTCGTCGAGTGCGAAATCACACGAGATGTTATTGTCAATGGCGACAATCTGATATCCCAGCCTGTCTCGCGGGAATTGCTGGGCCGCTCATTAACGCTGAGATTGTGGCAGGCAGGCGACAGACTCAAATTGTCGAAACGCCCGCGAAAGAAACTTTCAGATCTTATGTGTGAATTGAAAATGAACCCGCGCGAACGCGAGCGCGCTTGGGTTTTGGCTGATGACAACGGACCACTCGTGTTGTTGGGAAAATGGATGGATGAACGTGCGCTACCGCAAATCGATGAGGGGCTCCCGGCGTGGCTGAACTACCGTTTGTTGTGAGACGTGCTGAGTCGCGTCAGTCTTCGGAAGTAATAGGCAGTCCGCCGCATCGTTTTCGTCGTTTTGTCTCTGCGGAAGAGATACGTGCCAATGTGCACCGCTTGGGTCGAGAGCTATCGGCGAAGTACGACGGTCAGCACCCAGTTCTGATTGGAGTGCTAAACGGCTGTTTCATCTTCATGGCCGATCTCATTCGGGAGATGGATATTCACTTTGAACTAGCTTTCGTGCAGCTATCGAGCTACAAACGGGCCATGGCCTCAGGTCAAATCGATGTACTAAAGGAAACAGAAATCAGCCTGACCGGCCGCCATGTGCTAATCGTGGAAGATATCGTAGATACGGGCAACTCACTAAAGTTTCTGAGAAATCACCTGGCCACTAAGGAGCCGGCGAGTCTGGCCATGGTATCAATGTTCGTAAAAGAGGGTGCCGCACGAAACGGAATTGTCCCCGAGCATGAGGGTATCCGCATACCGGACGATTTCGTGGTCGGATATGGACTTGATTTCGCAGGGCAGTGGCGGCAATTGCCCGATTTGTATGTATTGATCAAGGAATAGTTACAATTTTGACGCAACAAGACGACAAGAAAGAACCCAAGCGGAACCGCAAGAAGAAGTCCGGAGATGACCGCATAGAGTGGAAGCGCGCAACTCGCACGCTCTACGTGTTTGTCCTGGTCGTGCTCGCATTTGTCGTAGTCTCCCAGCTCGTTGGTCATCGCGCCGAGGAGAGCGAGGTTGCGTATTATGTGTTTGAAGACAAAGTCAAGGCCGGAGAAGTTCGCGATGTACTCATCATCGGACAATCTCTGCACGGGTCATACATGGACGGCAAGAGATTTCGTACGACTCTGCCACCGACGGTTGATTCCGTCATGATAGACCGATGGAGAAGTAGCGGCGTAGCAGTCGATTTCAAGTTGAAGCGGCCGGATCTCGGCAGTTACCTCCTGGGCTTGCTCCCGTGGATTCTCTTGATTGCCTTTTCCATTTTCCTTTTGCGCAGGATGCAGGGCGTGGGTGGTAACAAAGGGATCTTCTCGTTTGGCAAGAGCAAAGCGAAGATGGTTTCTGAGACAAAGCAGAAGATCACTTTCGCGGACGTTGCGGGTGCAGACGAAGCAAAAGAAGAGCTGCGCGAGATCATTGAGTTCCTCAAGAGTCCAAGAAAGTTCGCCAAACTGGGTGGCCGAATTCCCCGCGGATGTCTGCTCTTGGGTCCCCCGGGAACCGGCAAAACACTACTCGCCCGTGCAGTCGCCGGCGAAGCGGGAGTCCCTTACTTTTCAATTAGTGGCGCAGAATTCGTGGAGATGTTTGTCGGTGTCGGAGCAAGTCGCGTTCGAGACCTATTTGAAACCGGCAAGAAACATGCGCCATGCATCATCTTTATCGACGAAATCGATGCCGTGGGCCGTCAACGGGGCGCAGGTCTGGGCGGAGGTCACGATGAGCGTGAGCAGACACTCAACCAGTTGTTGATCGAGATGGATGGATTCGAGGAGAACGATGGTGTGATTCTCCTGGCTGCCACTAACCGACCAGACATTCTCGATTCGGCCTTGCTTAGACCGGGACGATTTGACAGACAGATCGTCGTAGACCGACCTGATGTGCGCGGGCGCGAAGGAATCTTGAAAGTGCATTCCAAAGGAAAGCCCCTCGCCGAAGATGTAAAACTCGATGTAATCGCCAAGAGCACTCCCGGAATGGCCGGAGCAGAATTAGCGAATTTGATGAATGAAGCTGCCCTCGTTGCAGCAAGGAGAAATGGCGACCGAATCACCATGGAAGACATTGAGTCGGCCAAAGACAAAGTGACAATGGGCATCGAGCGTAAGTCGCTGGTTATCTCGCCCGTGGAGAAGAAATCCACAGCATACCATGAGGCTGGACATGTAATTGTGTCAAAGTTTGTGCCTGGCCAGGATCCAGTTCACAAAGTGACAATTATTCCCCGTGGCCGGGCAATGGGTCTGACTCACTACATCCCGTTGGATGACAAACATAGCTACTCGCGAACGTATCTTGAAGGAAGACTTGCAATTCTGCTTGGGGGTCGTGCTGCTGAGTGGATTGTATTCGGTGACTACACAACTGGTGCTTCCAACGACTTGCGTCAGGCAACAGAAATGGCCAAGCGAATGGTCACGCAATGGGGCATGTCCTCGGATCTCGGACCCTTGACTTACGGCAACAAAGATGAGGAAGTTTTCATCGGGCGCGACTTTACTCACATACAGGATTACAGTGATGAAACGGCACGGCGTATCGACGAAGCAGTCCGAACAGTCGTCGAAGCGGCGGCAGAAAGAGCCGAGTCGATTCTTCGCCGCGAAAGTGAAAGGCTCCACAGTCTCTCTGCACTCCTAATCGAACGAGAATCGCTGGACGGCGAAGAAATAGACCAGATACTCGGAACGATCGACACTCCCACGGGTGACCATCTACTGCAAACGGGAGTACCTATCACGAAACAAACGAACGTCTGAGCATGACGCCTCGCGAAGAGGAGGAACTTCGGGCACTGGTTCGTCGCGAACTGGAATCGCGTGACCGCTTGCGCGGAGACGCGACAAAGGACAGACTATGGGCCGACTCCACCCTTAGCGAAGAACGTCGTTTGTTTATCGAGGCCGAGATTGCGCGATACTACAGTGAACGTGGAGATTATCGTGAGTATGAAACCGAAGAGGGCGAGAAAGAGTGGCTTACCGAGGATGAGATTCGCGAACGCGAGCGTCAGCTTCCTGTCGATATGGAAGAGCTCGAAACCGGACAACAAAAAGTGCGGAATCGTGTTCTAATTCTTTGTGTTTTGTCCTTTGCCGGACTTGTGATGCTCTTCCTGCTTCTTAGGGATCGCACCGGTGGAGTTCAGGTCCTCTGCAACGTACCCGGCGCGCAGATATTTCTGGACGGATCGCCGACAGAATATCTTACGGACTTTCATTTTACAGGTCTGCCGGCCGGCCCGCACTTGATTTCGGTGCGAAAGGAAGGCTATTTAGTGGAAGGATCCTCTAGTCATCGTGTAGAACTGCGACCTGGCGAGAACGAGGTCGTTACGTTTCAAATGAAACTCGCCAGTGTGGATTCGAGGTCAGACTCCGCGACCGTAAAAAATTCACGCAAGAAGTTGACCGGAAAGTGATTGATAAGGCGAAAATAGAGCGTGCTGTAGGTGAGATACTGGTCGCAATCGGTGAGAATCCGTCGCGCCCAGGACTTCAGGACACACCCCGGCGTGTTGCGGATATGTACGAGGAGATATTCTCAGGCGTCGGCACGGAGCCTTCTTCCGAGCTCAAATTGTTCCCGGCCGAACATCACGAGATGATAATTCATCGCGACATTCCATTTTACTCGATGTGCGAGCACCACTTGCTCCCGTTTTGGGGAAACGTCTCGATTGCATACATACCAAAGGATGCTTTGGTGACCGGATTCTCTTCGCTGGCACGAATAGTACGCTCTTTCGCACAGCGCCCACAACTGCAGGAAACGATGGCTTCCGGTATCGCAGACGCCATCATGCGACAAGTTAGACCGATGGGGGTGTTTGTCGTCATTCGAGGTCAGCATCTATGTCTCATGATGCGAGGCGAGAAAGTTCACGGCAGCTGGACGATCACTTCTGCCGTACGTGGTGCGCTGGCGAATGAAGCAACTCGGCTCGAAGCGTTGCACTTGATGGATGGGCGATAATTCTGAGAGACGTACTTGGCGTCACAGGTTTGGGGAATTCGAGTTAGGGGGGCGCACACTCATTATGGGGGTGCTGAATGTTACTCCAGACTCGTTTTCGGATGGCGGTCAGTACATCGAGGTCATTCGTGCGGTAGAGCGTGCAAAGCAGATAGAGGCGGAGGGCGCCCACCTTATCGATATTGGAGCGGAATCCACTCGACCCGGCAGCGAGAGTGTGCCATCCGCCGACCAGATAGACCGCTTAGTTCCCGTACTTCGCGCGCTTCGGAAAACTTTGCGTATTCCGATCTCCATTGACACGCAATGCTCGCAAGTAGCGGAAGCGGCATTGGCAGAAGGTGCAGCAGTCGTAAATGATGTGAGCGGCCTAATGCGTGATCCGGCCATCGCTGTTGTTTGCAAACATTATGGAGCCGGTCTGATTCTAATGCATATGCGCGGAATGCCGGCCTCAATGCAACTGCATACCGTGTATCATGACCTCATACAGGACATTCGTGAGTCTCTGCGGAAGAGTGTAGCAACGTCATTGTCTGAGGGGTTGGAGTCTGAGAGTCTTCTGGTCGACCCTGGATTGGGCTTTGGCAAGACATTTGGTCAGAATCACTGCATCATTGCTGCGCTGAATCAGTTTCACGGCTTAGGTGCCGGAGTCTTGGTAGGGCCATCCCGCAAAGGATTTACTGCGGAGTTAAGCGGACATGAAGCCAAGGATCGAGTCTTTGCGACGGCAGCTGCCGTGACACTTTGTATTCTAAACGGTGCCGATGCAATTCGCGTGCATGATGTATCGCCGATGGTAGAGGTTGCACAATTTGTCGACCGTCATAAGAAAACCTGTTGATTTTGTGGAGACTCACCTGCGCATCCTGCCGCTTGCTCACGACCATGTCGACAGCGTACACGCGATCGAACAGACGGTATTCAATCAACCGTGGAGCAAGCAGGCATTTTCCGAGATTGTCGATTGGAATCAGCCGTGCTGGATTGCTGAAATCAATGGCGAAGTCGCGGGATATCTGATAACCCAGTGGATCGTCGACGAAATCCACATTCTAAATATTGCGGTAGCTGAGTCCTACCGGCGTCGAGGAATTGCCTCTGCACTCTTTGAACATATGCTCGCCGAAGCACTCAGACAAGAAATGAAAAATATGTTTCTCGAAGTTCGGGTCTCCAATCAGGCGGCAATGGACTTCTACTCCGCCTATGGATTCCAGAACCTCGTAATACGAAAACGCTACTACGAAGACGGTGAAGACGCCTGGGTAATGGCGGCGCCCGTTTTACCGGAACAGCGGAAATTCGAAGAGCACGGAGCAAATGATGGCCATTGAGTGGTTTCGCAGAAATCGACCCGGTGTCGAGTCGCAGCAGAAGAAAACTTCACCTGACAATCTGTGGGTAAAGTGCGAGAGCTGTGATGAAATTGTCTACACGAGGGAACTGGAAAAGCGAATGCTCGTTTGTCCAAAGTGTGGATTTCATTTTCCAATGTCGGGAGAGAAGTACATTGCAATCATGGCAGATGAGGATTCGTGGGTTGAGTTCTCGCAGGGCTTGCAGTCGACCGATCCGCTTGGGTTTCGTGATCAGCAAAAGTATGCAGACCGAATTGTCAGCTCCATGCGGAAAACGGGCAAGAATGAGGCCATCACGTCCGGTACGTGCACGATAGGCGGCTTTCCCACTGTACTGGCGATAATGGAGTTTTCATTTATGGGGGGCTCAGTCGGGAGCGTTGTCGGTGAGAAGATTGCGCGCGCTGTGGATCGTGCAATCGAGGAGCGTCGTGCGCTGATAATTGTCTCCAGATCCGGCGGCATGCGCATGCAGGAGGGCATGGTGTCTCTCATGCAAATGGCCAAAGCGAGCGTAAAACTCGCACAGCTTGCGGAGGCCCGACTTCCATTCATCTCTATCTTGACGAATCCTACTACTGGCGGTACGACAGCCAGTTTCTCGATGCAGGGCGATGTAATCGTGGCAGAGCCGGGTGCTTTGATTGGCTTTGCCGGGCCGCGTGTCATCAAACAGACCATTGGACAAGACTTGCCTGCAGGATTTCAGCGAAGTGAATTCCTGCTTGAAAAAGGCTTTTTGGATCGCATTGTGGTTCGTACGGAAATTCGCCCGACCCTGATTACGATGTTGAAATTCCTGATGCCGGACGAAATGGCTGCATGAAGAGAATTCTGATTTCCAACGACGATGGAATTCATTCTCCGGGGCTGCACGCACTCGCCCGCGCGCTTCAGGGGCTGGGTGAGCTTTGGGTTGTTGCACCGGATCGCGAACAGTCGGCTGTGGGTCATGCAATTACATTGTCAGAGCCGATTCGCCTCTATCCCGGTAAAGTAGAGGAAGCGCATCAAACATTTGCTATTGGCGGCACACCGGCTGATTGTGTGAAGCTTGCATTGACTGAACTCATGCCCGAACGTCCGGCACTTGTTGTGTCAGGCATCAATCGAGGCGAGAACACCGGAATTTCAGTCATGTACAGCGGCACCGTTTCCGCGGCAACCGAAGGAACCATTAATGGAATACCATCGATTGCAATCTCACTGGATTCGTTCACGTCCAGCGAATTCCAATTTGCCGGAAGAATAGCGCGACAGGTTGCGCAGCTTGTTCTAACACAGGGCTTACCTGATGACACGCTGTTGAATGTGAATGTGCCCGATCTGGCAGAATCACAAATTCAAGGGGTCAGAGTTGCCCGGCAGGGCAGAGCCAGGTTTCAAGAATCATTCCTGAAGCGCGTCGATCCTCGTGGCCGTACATATTATTGGATGGATGGCGAGAAAATTGCACACAGGGAGATTGACACTGACGGTGCCGCCCTTCTTCAGGGTTATGTGACGATTACGCCAATTCGTCTGAATTTGACGGATACTGAGTTCTTGCCTGAGCTGGAAAGCTGGCCCTTTAAGATGAACGAACTCGTGGCCGGATGAAACACGCAGAACGAATAGTCATTCTCGATTTTGGCGGGCAGACAACACAATTGATTGCGCGTCGGCTGCGTGAAGCAGGAGTCTATTGCGAGATACTTCCATACAATGCTCCGGAAGCCGCAATCTTCACTACCGAAACACGCGGCATTGTATTGTCTGGTGGTCCGATGAGTGTCTCGCAGGAGGCTTCCCCACGACCGGAGAAATCGGTCTTGTCGGGCAAACTTCCGGTGCTCGGAATTTGTTACGGCATGCAACTTATGGGCGACGCCTATGGTTCACCTTCAGTTGCCGGAATTCAGGGAGAGTTTGGGCCGGCACGGCTGCCGTCCATTTCTGGACCAGCGCTATGGGGCGCTCTAGATTCAACCAGTACTGTCTGGATGAATCACGGGGACCACCTGGAGGAAGTGCGTAGTCCGCTTCGCATGGATGGCAAAAGTGATTCTGGAATTGTAGCAATGATCTCTCATGAGTCGCTGCCACTCTTCGGCGTTCAATTCCATCCCGAAGTTACTCATACACCTCGCGGTTCAGACCTGCTCAAGAAGTTTGCATTTGAAGTCTGTGGCTGCGGTGGTGGGTGGAACATGAGTTCCTTCGTGGAATCAGCGATTTCGGAAATCCGCGCAAGAATTGGCAATGCAAAAGTTCTGTGTGCCGTATCAGGCGGATTGGACTCGATGGTAACCGCCACACTTTTGGCACGTGCGATCCCCTCACAACTCGTTTGTGTTCATGTCGACGCGGGACTTTCACGCAAGAACGAGAGGCTGCAGGTTGAGCGGATACTGCGAAGGTTCAAGCATATTGACGTACGAGTCATCGATGGCTCCCGTGAGTTTTTCACCGAGCTGAGGGGTACGACGGAGCCGGAAAAAAAACGGAAGATAA
>CAZVXJ010000062.1:0-12860 GCA_964631675.1 uncultured Alphaproteobacteria bacterium | reverse complement strand
GTTAACGATTGAATATTGCAGAAATCGAGGCATTATTGTGAATTTGCTCAGAATCCTGATATTGTTCTCTGCGACTTTGACGACAGCTATCGCCATTGCCGAGCCCGTTTCCCACAAATTGTTGCGGGTGCTTCCCGAATCGGAAGAGCGCCGCAAAGAACTGTACAGCTACTCCACGCTCGACATTATTGACGGCGAGAGCAAGCAAGAGGTGCTCGTAGTGGCTTTGGACGACGATGAACAGTTCCTCATTGAACACGGATTTACTTACGAGGTTGTGCATCAGGACATTGAAGCTTTCTACGCCTCGCGGCTGACAAGTACTCCGTGGGCGCTGATGGGCGGATACAAGACGTTTTCCGAAATCGAGACGTTTCTTGATTCCCTGCACACGGCTTTCCCAACAATTACTTCGGCCAAATTCAGCATCGGCAGTACGATCGGCGGGAGGCAGATGTGGGTAATCAAAATCTCCAATAGCCCGAATTCGGACAACGGCACTCCCGAAGTGTTTTTCAATTCGCTGATTCACGCCCGCGAACCTGCGGGCATGGAAGCGCTGCTCTACTACATGAGGTGGCTTACCTACAGCTACGGCACGAACGCCGAAGCCACGGATTATGTGAACAATCGCCAGATTTACTTTTTGCCGTGCGTGAATCCCGACGGATATGTTTACAACCAGACAACCAATCCGAGTGGCGGCGGTATGTGGCGAAAAAATCGCCGCAATAACGGCGATGGGACGTTCGGCGTGGACTGCAATCGCAACTTCGGTCTGGCGTGGGGAATTGACAACTCCGGTTCTTCGCCGTTCACCAGCGACGAGACTTATCGCGGTCCGTCGGCTTTTTCCGAATTGGAAACGCAGCACATTCGTGATTTTGTGAATGCACACGATTTTGTGACGCAAAACGACGTGCACACCTATTCCAATCTGGTGCTCTATCCCTACGGAACCAGCTATTATCCGCCGCCGAACGGCAACGGACTCTCTCCGGATAATGCCACGTTCGAGATGATGGCCGACTCAATGAACTATTTCATTCATTCGGTGAATGGGGTTTGGTACACGGTCGGCACACCCTGGCAGACGCTTTACGAAGTGAACGGCGGTTCATTCGACTGGGAATACGGCGATCCGTCGCACCAGAAGATCTATGCATTTACTACAGAAATCGGCAGTGCATCTGATGGATTTTGGCCGCCGACCAATCGTATCTTGCCGCTCGCGCAGGAGAATTTTCCGGCTTTCAAGTTCATGACACGCATCGCCGGAGTGCTCGCGCCGCGTCCCTATCAAGCGACCCTGAACGGCCAATGCCAAACCGAAGTTAACGGTGACGGTGACGGCACCACGGAACCCGGCGAGGGTTTAAGCCTATCTATTACGCTGAAGAATACGGGGTTGAACGCACTCACGTCGATCAAGGGAGTGATCTCCACCAGCGATCCCAATGCGACGGTTACACAGAGTACTTCGGCGTGGGCGAATCTTGCACCGAACGCCACGGGAAACAACCTGACTGCTTTCACACTTTCAATCTCCGCCGGATCTCCCTCTCCGTATGTTGTCCCGCTGAATCTTCACCTGACCGCAACCAATCTCGACACGAATATCGCGATCGGAGCGACGGTTGGAAATTCTTGTGTGAATGACAACATCGAAAGCGGTGCAAACGGCTGGACAACCGGCGGCTCGAACAATCAGTGGCATATCAGTACACGGCGCGCCAATTCTCCGACCCATGCCTGGCTGTCCGGTGCCGACGCGGGCAACTACGGCGATAACATGAACGCGTTCTTGCTCAGTCCCACCTTGATTATGGGACCCGGTGCGCAATTGATCTACGACGAGTGGTACAATCTCGAGAGTAATTTCGATTTCGGAATCGTCGAGTATAACACGGGCACCGGTTGGACTCAGGTCGGTACGTCAGTGACGGGCGCTTCCGGGGCGTGGATTCATCGCGTTCGCAGCTTAACGATCCCTTGCGCGGGAACACCGGTGCAGCTTCGTTTTCGCATGACCACCGACGGAAACACAACATCCGAGGGCTGGTACATCGATAATATCAGCACGGGCTGTCCGCCACCACCTTCCGTGACCGTGACAGCGCCGAACGGTGGCGAGACTTGGATCACCGGTGAAAATCAGTCGATTACATGGAGCACCGCCAATCTCACAGGCAACATCAAAGTTGAACTGAATCGCAGCTATCCCAGCGCACTCTGGGAAGTCCTATTTGCGAGTCTGACTAATGATGGTTCGGAGACGTGGCTCGCCTCGGGATCGCTCAGCTCGACCGCACGAGTGCGCATTTCGTCCGTTTCGTTTCCGACCATCATGGATACGTCCAATGCGAATTTCTCTTTGAGCACGCGCACCGTAACCTTAACGGCACCGAACGGTGGAGAAGTATGGATTATCGGCTCTGCATACAGCTTTACCTGGAATTCAACAAACTTGGCGGAGCCGGTCAAACTCGAACTGAACCGAGATTATCCGCTCGGAGTTTGGGAAGTCGTCCTCGCCAGCACACCGAATGACGGTTCGCAGTCGTGGACTGTTTCTGGCGCAGGCAGCACGAATGTCCGTGCACGGATCACTGGTGTCACTCATACGGCGGTGGGGGATACGTCGAACGAAAACTTCACCATCGGCGCGCGCAACGTGACGCTCACTTCTCCGAACGGCGGCGAAATCTGGACCATTGGCGAGAACCGCAATATCACGTGGTCATCGCTCGGTATCACGGGCAATGTATGGCTGGATTTGAATCGGCTCTATCCGATGGGGGCGTGGGAAACTCTGACGCCGAGTACTCCGAATACCGGAAGTTTCGCCTGGACTGTCACGGGTGCCGCCAGCACCGTCGTGCGAGTTCGAGTAAACAGTATTGATTTTCCGGGATATGTTGATTTCTCTGATGCGGATTTTCGCATCGCCAATCCCAATCAGCCGGCCTCTATTACGCACGACCCGTTGCACGACCAGCTTCCTGCAATCTTCACAGTCACCGCGCTTGTCAGTGATGACTATCCGGGGTTCAATGTGAAGTGGCTGTACAAACTCGCACCCGCGCTCACTTACGACTCGCTCTCCATGTCATCGACTGGCAATCCGAATGAATATGCCGTGAATGTCAGTCCACTTGCTTCAGCACAGTATCTGAACTACGTGAAAGTGACGGATGCCGCGGGACTTGTGACTGCTACACCGGTCGCAGCTTTTTATGTGCATCCCTCACAGGGTGTGGAAATCAGCTATGACGACGGTGATCCTGAGCGCAGCAACTGGTCCGAAGAAACCGGAATGCAGTGGGCTGTCAGATTCACCCCACCGGTCACGCCCTATGTTCCCATATTCGCCAGGATCGGAGTGTCAGCTGATGAACCCGACCTCAACCACTCGCAAATCCAGGTAAGTGTCCTGCTTGCAGACGGACCTGGAGGGCTTCCGGGTACCGCTGTGCTTTCGAGACTCTGCGGCAGCATTGGGAATGTCATCGGCGGAGTACCGCTTTCGCCACCGAACTTTGCCTACGTCGTGCTCGAAGATACAAACGGCAATCCGTTGACGGTAAACTCCGATTTCTATATTGCCGTGTCAAATCCTGTCTTGTCTAAATACGAGTCATTTTTGGAGGACACATCGAGTGCATACGCCAATCGTTCGTACGTCTTTGATGCGTGTGATTCCACCTGGTACAACGAAAGCGCGCTGGAACCGTCCGCACGGCGCGGCAATCGCATGATTCGAATGAGCGGATTCGGACTGATACCACCGACAGTCGTCATAAGAAATGCCGGTGCGGATACAAGGCTGCATTGGACAAATCTGCACGCACCATATTACAGACTGTACACGGCAAGTGCTGCTGACGGTCCGTTTGGAACATTTATCGGTTCAACCGCAGATACGACGTTCTTGGAAGTCGGAGGTGCGACACCTGCGCTGAAATTCTATCAAGTCCGTTCTTCCACGACTCCATAGCTAAAGTAGTTTGATGTTTGAAAAGAAAAGCTGCGGCCGTGAGCCGCAGCTTTTCTTTTGCCGAATGCAGCAGTTGCTTAGAGAGTCTCACTTTGCTCGACGAGTTTTCGCACCGAGAGATGGAGCGCCTCATGATTGCCGAACAGCACAACCAGGTCTCCTTCCCTGAGTATTTCATGTTCGAGAGGCGGCGCGACTGGTTTGCCATCGCGCAGCAGTGAGATCAGGCGACAATCCGAGTCATCCGTGAAACCCAGCGAGGCAATTTCTCTTCCGATGGCGGGGGATCGCAGCGTGATGACCACAGCCTCGACAAGCCGTTCGAGCAATAGACTCTGCAAGTTTTCCAGCTTGTCGCGGTCGCCGGGGCTGCGCAGTATTCCGTAGCCATGGCCGCGAGCGAGGTCAATCTGCGCCGCAATAATGTGCGGAGGGATATTGTAGTGGGCTAGCAGCTTGGCAAATATCCTGAGCGACGTCTCAAATTCCTCGGGTACGACTGCGCTCGCACCCAGTTTTTGCAGCTCTTCCACTTCTGCAACCAAGCGTGTGCGAACAATCAAGTGCGCGGAAGGATGTAGATCCCGAATAATTGAAACGGCGCGGCGTGTGGCACCCGGGTCGGAAATCGCAATCACAACTGTCTCAAATTCCTCGATACTGATATGAGTCAAGAGTTCAGTACTGGTGGCATCGCCGTAGTGAATGATGTGGCCATGGTCGCGGGCGCGGCGGCAAATGTCGGGATTGGCCTCCAAGATTTCAAAATGAAGCCCGGTTTCTTTGAGCACTCTGGAAACATTTTGGCCATTCAGTCCATAGCCTACGATCAGTATCGCGGGATGGGGTCGGGCGCTGGAAGGTCCCTCGAGACTTGTCGAAGTACCTGAAGGTTGGAGGAAGCGGATCTTTGACTGCGCCTTCCATGTGAGGCGGGGTGCCCATTGCATGACCAGCGGAGTCATGGCGAGAGATAAGCTGGACGCCGCTATCAAGTACTGAAACTCGTTTTCGACCAGCAGTTCTGCAGCAGATGCCGCAGAAATCAGCAGGAAGGCAAACTCGCCGATCTGAGCCAGATACAGCCCGCCTTGCAGCGCAACGCGCGGCGTAATGCGAAACGGAAAAGAGGCTACCAGAATGACCAGCGGCTTGACGATGAGAACCGCGAGCGCAACGAACAGCACGCCGATCGGATGTGTGATGACAAATCTTAGATCCAACAGCATGCCGATAGAAACAAAAAACAGGCTGGAGAAGAGTGTGCGAAAGGGCGCGACTTCCGCAAATATTTGCGGGAGATAGGGTGTTTCGGCCAGGATCAGCCCTGCGGCAAATGCGCCGATGGCGAGCGAAAGCCCTGCCTGAGAAGTCAACCACGCCGTGCCGAGCAGTACGAGCATCGAAAAAAGCAAGACAACTTCCGAAGTTCGTACGGTCATCAGACGATGAAAAACGTGCGGCAGTACGTAACGCGCGAGCAGATAGAGTACAAGTACCAGTGCGCTGACCACGAGAACTGTTTCGATAATCTCTGCCGTCAGCGACTTCGAACTCTGTGCCGGCGCCAGAAATCCGATAGTGAGCAGCATTGGCACGACGGCAATGTCCTGAACGAGCGCAATGGTCACGACCATCCTGCCGACGGGCGCTTCGAGTTCTCCGGAGTCGGCGAGTACTTTAAGCGTGACTGCCGTGGATGAAACCGCCAGCACGAATCCTGCGATTAGAGCTGAGGCGAACTCCAGCCCCAGTGCGGTGGCAATAAAGTATCCTGCGAGACTTGTACCCAGCACCTGTAGCGCACCGATGATATACAGTTTGATCGGAATCGCCAACAATCGTGAAAGCGAGAACTCCAGTCCGACAGTGAAGAGCAGCAGCACGACACCAACTTCGGCAGCGGACTCTACATTTTCGATTTTGCCGATCATTCCCAATCCATAGGGACCAATGATCATTCCGGTTACCACAAACCCTGCGAGTGCGGGAAGCCCCAGCCTTCGCGCAAGAAACACGATAGGCAGGGAAGCCGCGATAATAATGATCAGGTCCGTGAAAAATGGAATGTCGTGGGTCACAGTGGAAAATGAGAATTCAAGAAATTACCGAACGAACTTGCAATAAATCTAAAAAAACTATGTAGTAAGGATGAAGCAAATCGGGTGGAAATCGGGGAATCAGATGCGATTTTCCCAGGGTCGAGCGTGTTAATCTGGCATTAAGTTACAAGATCTTGAGGAGGAAACAAAGCGGCAGAGCATCGGAAGAGGAGAACCGGTAGGAATCGGACGATAACTGATACATTATACTCACGGGCTGTCGCTTTGTTCCGTGTAAATAAAACAGTACTGAACAAATAGTTAGTGGAGAGTCCTTGAATTGATAACCTCGGAGCATTCAGGCGAAATGGTTCGGGCTATTGACATTGATGAAAGAGTGTGCGATAATATGGCGTGGCCCAAGAATGAAAGACAATACAGAACCCCAACTCAGGAGATTGCCATGTTTCACAATGCCCCCCCCTCGTTTTGCGTTGGCGTTGGCGTGTAGTGTAATTGCTGTGGTTATAGTTGCTCAAGAAGTCATGGCTCAATGCACTTATCAGACCTCGACTACGGATGGTTCCTGTACCAGCAATCATGATTGTCTTGTGCAAACTGGATGTGCGGTCATAACGTTCACTCCATCATGCACCGGTTGGTACGACTTGGAGGCTTGGATTGACTGTGGAGACGGCGATTGCGGAGAGTACGAGTATCAATCCTGCGTAAATGTTTTCGACGGCACGACGAGAATAGGTCTAAACTGTCATAACAGTCCATGCGCTGATTGTCATGAATACTGTCACGGAACAAGTGGCGGCGCGGTATGTCTCCAGGCCAATCATGAATACAAGTTATACGTCTGTTTAATCGCGTGTGGCGGTGGAACTTGTCCAGAGCCGCCGGGTTGTACGGCGCACGGCAAGGTGAAGTTCAACGGAAACGGTACGTGTTCAGGCTGACGAATCGGCTGCGGCAATTGTGCGTGTACACTTGTTTCTTTGTGCGCGTATTGCCAATCTACTCGGACGTGCTGATGGTACCATCCGCTTATCCGGATATTCAGTCGGCGCTTGATGTGCTGGCCGAAGGTGATACAGTACTTGTAGAAATAGGTGAGTATCCGGAGGCGCTAACCGCGCCTCCGTTGCGTTTTGCCCTGATAGGGGAAGCAGAAGTTGATACCGGGGACTTTATTCGACCAGTCATCGATGCATCACTTCATCCCAACAACGTTCATCAAGGGTGTTTGTTGCTGCCGCCCGGCTCATTGCCTACGATTGAGCGAATTCATTTTCGAAACCGCGAGGGGATGTCACATCGGACGGACGTCGGGGGCGTCAAGTGTTTTTCGGACACTGCGGTGTTTCGTAAGTGCGTGTTCGATTCGACCTATCGCGGGATTTACGCTCCGAACAATCTGCAACCGTTGATCATTGTCGGGGAGTGCGTATTTCGTGAAGATTCTGTCTGCGGAATTTTCACTCAATCAGGCACAGTGCGCGCAACTAATTGTATGTTTTCTGGCGGCTGGAACTATGCGCACATTGATTGCGGGCCAAACTCAGTGATCGAATCTTGCATATTTTCTGACGATTACCGGTACCTCTTGACGACACACGGACCGGGTGTGGTGATCAGAAACTGTCTTTTCGGTCCGAGCGGAGAACATGGATTCGCAGCCATCGCGCTTGAACCTTTTTCGGGCGTAATGTCCCATTGTATATTCGACCGGATCACCCTTGGACCATGTGTGTTGGATGTAGAGCCAATATCGGGAGATTCAGCCGTTTTTGTGGGGAACACGTTTAGATACAATCGTGCGACATCAGCGCAGGGTTCGTGTGAGATAAGTCTTGGAAGGTGGGGTCAAGCGAATGGTCTGATGTTCTTCGCCGATAATGTAATTACACAATGTTCGACCTCTGCTGGTCACGCCAGCGGAGTCGGAGTTCTTGGAAAAACCCGTGTCGAGCGAAACCAGTTTGCTCAAAATATGCCACACGCCTCACCTGTCATGATCGTCAGCACATCTGATTCTGTAACCTGTCAAGAGTCTATTTTCTTTCGGAATGGAATAGCCATGAGGAGTTATGGGGGAATACAAGTTGACGCCCGGAATAATTGGTGGGGGGATTCAACGGGGCCGTATCACCCGCAATTGAATCCGGATGGACTGGGGGATGAGGTGGGAGACAATATCTTGTTTGATCCGTGGACGCAGGATACTTTGGAGTGGGTGAATGCGGTGGAAGAGCTGCCGGTGATTCCTGAAGTTTTTGAGATGAACGTGTTTCCGAATCCGTTTAACGCGAGCGCACAGATTGTGATTCGTGTGCCACAACCGGAGATTCTGCGGGTGGAATTGTTTGATTTGCTGGGAAGAAGAGTCAAAGAGCTTTGGAGCGGGGCGGTGGCGATTGAGAAAACCATTCGCGTGGATGGGACGGACTTGAGTTCGGGGGTTTATTTTGTGCGGGCTTCGGAAGTGATTTATCGGAGAGTGAAGGCGACGGAGAAGCTGGTGTTGATGAAGTAGCGAGCCAGCTGAGGCACGAAGATGCCGGATTCAGATACCAGTTCATTCAGCAAACATAAGCAGGGCGACCCACATGGGTCGCCCTGCTTGTATTCAAGAATGCGAAAGTGTGTCAGCGGGTCATGCCAAAATCAACACTGACGGGTCTGACCGGAATGGATTCGGCTCCAGCTCCGTCCGATGCCACCACCACATAGAATAACTTTGACTGGACAGGGAATGCAGTCAAGAGTTGCGTCGCGGCCGTCGTGCCGACTTCTGTATCAAACGGCCCGTTGGCAGTGGTTCCACTGTATAGTTTGTAGAGCGGAGCGCCGCTGCCAAGCCAATTGAACTGCAGCTGATTTGATGCGGTGAGATAACGTATGGTCAGAGCCGTCGGCGGATCAAGCTGGCCGATAGTGAACTGTACCGGAACCGTGCTGGGATTTTCATCCAAGTCGTTATTGCCGATGGACAGCGTTGCTTCGTAGGTTCCATTCGGAATGCATGTCGCATCGACAATGACTTCCACCGTTTGGCAATCGCCTTCATCGACCACTCCACCCGACGGATTGATGCTGGTTATCCAAGGAGAATCGGGATACGAGAATTTGATCGCGTTGTTGTTCGTGATATAGGTTCCATTGAACACGACCAGTAAGCCACCCGAGCCAGCCTGATTCTCGATTCCAACGGTCGCAGAGTTAAGCGGTCCCTGCATACGTTCGTGTTGGACTGTGATGTCGCCGCATGGTTCAAGAATAACTTGGAACCAGAATGGACCAGGAGGTGTGCCGGAGAATTTGTAAACAGAATCCCACTGCACGATGAAACGGTTATTAACCGCATCGTGATAGTAGAAGATGTCTCCCTGACCGGCCTCAAGATTTAGATCATCCCAGAACGGGGCAATGAACGCATTCGGGATCGCTGCAGTCGGAATGGTGCGATTCGCCCATGCCGTGTCCGATGCACCCAGCTGCAAGTAGCCGTTGGTACAGACACTGATCGAGTTGTAGTTTGAGCCGTAGAAGCGGAAACTGAATGGGAGCGGAATGGTAGCAGCACGGTCATCTTCCGGCAAATTCGCATTCGTTCCAACGCCTGCGATATTGAACCAGCTGAACACCGGACCATCCGGCTCTGCAGAGTCCTTCCAAGTGTATCCGAAGGCATCGGGTCCGCCCTGTGCATCCAACTGATCGCGACCGCGCCGCCCCTCCTCGCCTTTCGCTTCAAATGCGTCTTCTACCGCCGGAATCGTCAGCACCGGAAGCGGGAACTGACCGGGCATGAACAGAGGCGAAACCTGTGTGAACGAGATGTTGTAAAACAGCGGGCACGTTCCGGTATTGCAGACCTGGAAACTGATGGTGTCGCTCGCTCCCGCTGGAACGGTAATATTCAAGCTTCCGGGATTCACCGCAATTTCCGGAGATCCGGGGCAAGCCAGACCGTATTGGATGGCGTGAGCATTCGAGAGCCCCTGGGATGACGGATCCAGCGTTGCATCCGACTGGTACTGATTGGCATTGGGCGAGGCAGTAGTTCCGACGGTGGCGGAAGTTCCTGCACTGATGGTGTTGTACTGGTACAAAATTTTGCTGTTGCCGTTGGGGCCGCCGCCTGCGTTTACATCGAACAGCCAGACCTGGAAAGTCTCCCGCGGATCGGAGCCGGGGAAATGCTGGATGCTGTACCACTCGATGATAAAGGCCTGCTGCGCCGCCAAGTAATAATATGCGACTTGCGATCCACCAGAAGGCAAATACAAATCATCCCAGAACGGCACGACGGCATTTCCAATCGTAGCCGAGGGAAGTGACCCGTTCAAGTACTCGTTGGATGTCGAGGTAAAACTGGCGAAACCATTCGAGCAAATGTTGATGCTCGTGTAGTTGTTATTGTAGAAGCGAACGGTAAATGGCAGAGCAACATTCACCGACTCGTCATCAAGCGTCAAACCGGAATTAGTGCCCGGTCCGCCAGCCAGCGGAGCGACTTCGAGCCAGCTAAAGGTCGGTCCACCACCGTCGCCATTTTCACAAGCGATGTAGCCTGCGCCATCCGGCAGGCTGCATTCAAATCGCGGATCGCTCGGCAGCGTAAAATTCTGAGTGGTGTTTGCACCGACCACGACACCGCTCACCGTGGCGGCACCGCAGCCTGCACCCGTCGCACTCATATCATAGGTTCCCTGCGGAACAGAAGCGAACGAATAGAATCCTGCACCGTTTGTGGTCGTGGACGGAATCGGTGTGTTCAGAATCTGCACCGCAGCACCTACTGCCGGGCCACCGGCACAATCCGTGACCGTACCGGATACTGTTCCAGTCGGGGCCAATTGCAGGACGACGTTTTGCACGGTCGTGTCACCCGTTACGACCACGAGGCCATTTATGGTTTGCGTCGTGTAGCCGAATTTCGAGTACTCCATCGAGTACGTTCCCGCCTGAAGCGGAATGTAGTATTGTCCACCGGCATCGGTCAGAGTGGATTGCGTCCCTGCGGGGTTTCTGACCAGCGCGCCGGAAATCGGATTGTTGAGTGCATCGCGTACAACTCCGCCGATCCGTCCAAGGTTCGACACGGAAGTGACCGCTTCATAGGCGCGAATCACACCCCATCCGTAGGTATTGTCCTGACCGGCCGCGCCCTGATCCAGTGCCGTATTCATGATGGCCTGCTTGATCGACTGATGGTCGCAATCGGGGCACGCTTCACGCATTAATGCAACTACACCGGCAACGTGCGGTCCGGCCATCGATGTTCCGGAGTAGGTACCGCTATAGCCACCACCGGGAACGGATGAATACACGTTCACGCCGGGCGCGCTGATTTCCGGTTTGATGTTATCGGGTACAGCGGGTGTGCAAGGCGTTGGTCCAAGGCTGGAGAAGCTTGCAATCGGAAACGGGGGAAGTCCGTCCTGCGCGTCTACCGCTCCGACGGAAAAAATCTGATATTGGTTGATGGAATAAATGGCGGGACTGCGTAATCCGGACGCGGCCTCATTTCCGGCCGACCAGGTTACGACCGGTCCTGCAGCCTCACAGTTCAAGATCACCGTGTTCCACATGTTGAAACACTGCGCATAACCCAAACCGGTATTCACACCCCACGAATTCTGGATCACGTCGGGCACGTCATCCAAAGTACCACCGTTGCCATCCGGATCCGCAAACCACTGATAGTCAGCTATGATGTCATTATCAAATCCGCCGCCTACTCCCTGATTGATGGAGTTCGTGGCGATCCACTTGGCGGCCGGCGCGCATCCAACCCACTGCGTATCGACTCCGACGACTCCGCGGCCCGTGATAGTGCCCATGACGTGCGTGCCGTGACCGTTGCCATCGGAGGGGAATTGCGTTCCACCGCCCAATGCGTCACGCCAGCACTCTTGCCACGGCTCAGTTAGTCCGCGCCAACGCGAAGCGAGCGCGACGTGATTGCCGTCGACACCGGTATCACAATTGGCTACCAGAACACCCTGGCCCGTAATGCCGAGTTCCTCGTTCACACGAAGCGCACCGATGGCAGTGATGCCGGGCGGAACAAATCGCGTATCGAGTGGATTGCGATCGTTCTCACGACGGAAATCATATCCCGGTTTTTCGGGAATACGCTGCGGTTCGATCAATTCCGCCTGAAAATTCTCAGTCACAAAACGAATATCCATGCGGCCACGAAGCGTTTCAATAAACTCCTTCGTGCCTTGAAGCACGAACAGGTTTTCTATCCAGTAGGCTGTGTAGCCCACCACCGCTGAAGCCGCCATTGCGTCATCAAGTTCGGCGCGGAACCTGGGCTGGGTCATGTCCGCATTGTAGTGCAAGGCATCCAGAACTTCTGCATGACGTTTCGCAAGCGGCGCACGTTGATCGTGCAACTTTGCATCGAGCGCCTGAATGTCAATCGGACTTTCGAGAATCACGATCGCGCTGATCAGATCATATTTATCAGCGTGATCGAGTTGATACTCTAAATCCGGAGAAAACTCCGCAGCACTCGCAAACTGCGTCATTACAAGCGAGCATACCACCCAAATCATCCAAAGCACATTTCGATTTTTCATGATCCCTTCCTCTTAAGAGCGCGTTCAGTTTTCCAAGCCATACGGCAAGCCTTCGCCGGAGCGGTTTAAGTCTATAAATTTAGTCCAATAAGCGAAGGATTCCAAGTGAATTCGACGTCATCGCAATGACAACTCGTTTAATTTAGGCTTGTTTTTACAAGATTTGAGCCGATTGCTGTGTATCCGGTTGGTCCTAAATGGAGGACAGGTCAGTAGTAT
>CAZVXJ010000061.1:0-12955 GCA_964631675.1 uncultured Alphaproteobacteria bacterium | reverse complement strand
GGCCGGTGCTCATCGCCGTCGCCGCGGCGGCGGACAATTTTGTGACGGAAGACAGTACACAGTTGACGGCGCCAGAACGCGCTGCTGGCTGGTACTTCTTCACCATTCCCGACACGGCAGTGGGTGGAATCCAGCAGGGTGACAGTATCTATTTCTACTGCGACGGCTACGATCTCGCGGGCAATTATGCAAACACGCCCAACCAGATCATTGTCGCCGGAGTCGCCTGGCTCGATATCTATACTCCGCCCCAAGGTCGTGTGATGAGCTACCGGTTGAATGCGAACTTCCCGAATCCGTTCAATCCCAATACGACCATCAGCTTTGATCTAGCGTCGGATGAGACCGTCACACTGACAATTTTCAATACGAATGGTCAGGAGGTTAGAACGCTCATGAACAACGAGCTGACGGGTGCCGGTTCGCATCAAATCAACTTTGATGCTTCCGACTTGCCGACGGGTCTCTACTTCTATCGACTTGTAGCAGGTGACTTTGCAAGTACTCGAAAAATGGTGCTTGTCAAATAACATGAAAAACAAAGACGGCCCCGGTAACCTGCAATGGTTCCGGGGCCGTCTTCTTCCTTATCTTCTGCGTACATTCGGCCAATAACCCGGCCCGCAACTCCACGACTTCGCCTATTGAACCTTGATCTTGAGCCTTGAGTTCTTTTCTTTCCTTTCCGAGGTGATGCCATGAATCTGCTCATCCGACTTTTCACTTCACTCGCCCTAATTGTTCCGGTCGTCCTCTTTGCAGGCGATGGCGGAAAGATCTCCGGTGTCGTCCTTGATGCCGCGAGTCGCGAGCCCATTCCAAGCGTTAATATTCAGGTCGAAGGAACGAACGCCGGTGCCACCACCGATCTGAATGGTGAATTCTTCATCTTGAATGTACCGATCGGTACATTTGACTTAAAGGTTACCTCTCTCGGATATGAAACGCAGCGGATTACCGGAGTCATCGTGCGCGGTGAGATGACTTCAGAGGTGAAAATCGCCCTGAAGGAAGCCGTGATTCAAGGACAGGAAGTGACGATCGAGGCCAAGGTTGATGTCGTCAGGAAAGATCAGCCATCTACTCTGAAATCTCTGACGACTGCGGAAATTGAGGCTTTGCCGGTCACCAACTACCGCGATGCGGTTGCGGTGACTGCAGGTGCAGTCGGTGAGAGAGATAATCTGCATATTCGCGGTGGCCGCCGCGACGAGGTCATGTATCTGGTCGACGGAATTCCTGTCAAGGATCAGCAGTTCCAAAGACGCGCACTGGATGTTCCGCAAAGTGCGATTAATGAACTCCAGATTCTGACCGCAGGATTTAGCGCGGAATACGGAGAATCCCAGTCAGCTGTCGTCGACCTCACGGTAAAGGAGGGGGCGCCGGAGTACAACGGACGCATCGAGCATGTGTCCGATTTTTCTGGTTTGAAAAACTACCAGGACTACGACTACACCGAAGCGACCTTTTCCGGTCCGGAGCCTATCACGCAGCAACTCTTGCCAAGGCTGGGTGCAAGAATTCCGGGCGACATGTACTTGTTCACTTCCGGAGTCATGACCGGAAAGAATACGAACGACAACGGAGTCTGGATCGATTCAGATCGCTGGTATCGCCATCCGATGACGGACTTCATCGGATGGGACGTGAGAAAGAACTATGCGAGCTCAAACAGCAGCATGAAGGTCACCTACTTGCCGGCGGAAAAGCACAAGATTACTGCCGGGTGGAATCAGTCTCAACGGTGGGAAAATCCGTACTGGTTCCGGCTCTCGCGTACGTATCCCAATGATTTTTCACTGGACCAGCAACAGTTGGGCATCTGGAATCTTGCCTCTATCGTCCGGACGACTTCCGATGCTCGCAACTTCGACAATCTGTTCGGACAGGACGATGACCGCGATGCGCGGACAGATGAGGAAGCTCTTAACGGTGCCGATGACGACGGGGATGGCCTGATTGACGAAGATTTGCAGTACTATACGTATAACGCGAACAACCATACACGCACCGATCGAGTTCGCGATCAGCTCTTTTACACAACGTATACAAACAACCTCAACGCCAAAACGTTCTTCACCTTGCGACTCGGTGCGTACCGGGCAACCCGGACGCTAGCCGGGGGTAACAAGTCCTACTCTGAGTATGGGCTGGCGTCAGAACCCTTCGTTGATTTGCCGGATGCCACTGGATTCAAGAACGGCCGGTATGATATTGGTGAGCCGTTTACCGATCAAGACGGCGATGGCATGCATGACATCAACAATCCGGCGAACGACTACCCTGATATTTACGGATTTCACATCGCCGGTGACGGTTTGGCCGGGAATTTTCAGCAACTGGTTCCAGATTGGGCTTATTTCGAGTCCACAAACTTCACACTCCGAAGTGAACTTAACAGTCAGGTTCACCCGCGTCACTTGATTAAGTCTGGACTCGAGTACGATTACCGTAACGTAGCGGCCGAGGATCGTCCCTACACGTCCGTAGATCGTCCGTATGAGACCGAGTATGTTGACGTCTACCGCTACTACCCGAATGCAGCCGCGGCGTTCCTGCAGGACAAGATGGAGTTTCGCGACATCACTGTCAATGCCGGTTTGCGAATGGACTATTACAATGTGCCGGGAAGCGTGCTGCAGGACCGCCAGTATGACATCCGTGGGCCGAATCGCGGGTATTTCTATTATGAGAAACCGCCGAAGAACGGCCGGACGTACATGTCGCCAAGACTAGGTGTTGCCTACAGCGTGTCCGAGCGTGATGTATTCCATTTTAACTACGGCTACTTCTATCAACGCGGCCGCGATGATTATTACTTCACACAGGTAAACCAGCTAATCATCGGCGGCACTCCCGTGCAGGGAAATCCCGGATTGAAACCACAGAAGACCATTGCCTACGAGCTTGGAGTACGACATCAATTTGGTATTGACTTCCTGCTTGACGTTGGTGCCTACTATAAGGACATTAACGACCTGATTCAGAGCGGCTCCGTCAACAAACAGCGCTACGAAGATGGTCTGGATCCATTTGTTGGCGAAAATCCATCCCAATACTACAATATCGACTACGGCTCAGTGAGAGGTTTTGAATTCAATCTCTCCAAGAGTTATGCATCTCATTTTGCAGGCAGAGCGACCTACACGCTCGCATGGGCCTCAGCTCGCAATGCGTATGACCGGGGCTCTGACGAAGCTCGTGACCCGAGTTTCGTTCGGACGGCAAAAGAGAATCCTGTCGGTTGGGATCGGCGTCACCAGATCGTCTTAAATCTCGGGTACAAACTTCCGCTGAAAGGCAGTCCGTGGTCCACCGCGTGGCTGCGTTCAGGATGGCAAGTCAACGTGCTGATGCAGTCGCTTTCCGGCTTGCCATATACACCCACGGCGGATCCGCAAGGCGGCGAAGAAATTCCCGGACAGGACTTCAGCAAGAGGTCATCCTGGACGCATGTGACCGATCTTAACTTGGGCCGCAATTTCAGATTCGGCGGACTCAATTGGACTTTCCTTGCAGAAGTACGAAATTTGTTTGACCGCCAGAATGTACTCGGATGGGATGCTAATCAATACACGATTGATACCTACAGCGGCACTCCGGGATACATCAATGATCCTACATCGCCTAACCGCGGTGACAGTCCAGTTTCTGGTGCAAATCCCGATGCCTTCGACGAACGGCGGCTCGTTCGCGCCGGTCTCGCGGTAGAATTCTAAGCGGAGCACTGCGTATGAAGCAAACTCCGCGGACCCGATGGTTGCTTTTCGGGCTGTTCATTTTGGTCGCGTCATGGGCCGTAGTAGCCTTGGCGCGTAATGCCGATCGATCCGTTCGACGGCCGCCGGACGAAGCTGATCCCAACTCAGTACGGGATCTGATCGTTCACGATGTTGGCAACGTGCGTATGACCCTCTCCAACTGGGGGGAGTCCGGTAATCCTGATCAGACTCCCGGCTTCAGAGGATTCGAGTTTCCATTCGGATCCGGCAATGATTTTCTTTTTTCTGCGGGAGTCTGGGTCGGTGCTGAGGTAGACGGCGAACGTCGTGTCACGACGGCAACGGATGGCGACAATGGCACGGGAGAATTCTGGCCCGTGCACATCGGAACGCTGCCACTCAGTCGATCGATTGGAAGTGCCACAGATCAGGACTGGTTCATTACCTCCAAGAGTTTCTCAAATTTCAACGGCAATGAATATCTCTTCGGCTCCAAAGAGCTCGATGACGACAACGACTGGGTTGCCGATGACGACGATCTCGACAATGACGGAGCTCCGTCGCCGAACTATGATAAGGGTTCGGGTCTGATTGGAGAGGACGACGACGAAGATGGACAAATCGATGAAGATTCTGTCCGTTTTGAAAACGGAATCTGGACGGAAGTTGATGTTGACGAGGACGGTAACTTGTCAGACACGGGACCTTCTGGCGACATTAACGGTGATGGAATCGCCAGCTACGACCCCGAACCGAGTATCGACGAAGATCCGGCAGGGGATATGTCCAGTGATTACATTGATAACGACTTTGACGGATTGGTGGATGCGGCGGACGACGACAGTGACGGCGACCTCGCGGTCGGTTCACTGGATGATGACGGCGATGGAGAACTTGACGAAGACG
Organism: uncultured Alphaproteobacteria bacterium; assembly: GCA_964631675.1. Classification (GTDB taxonomy): domain Bacteria; phylum Electryoneota; class RPQS01; order RPQS01; family RPQS01; genus CAZVXJ01. The sequence continues at coordinate 8,324 of CAZVXJ010000061.1, read as the reverse complement.
GTACAGCGCGCGGTGCTCAGGAGTATTACTGCGTTTTTCAAGACTCCATCAGCCAGGGTTTTGTTCAAAGCCCCAGCGGCGACCACATTCCGTTGAACATCCAGGTGCTTCAGCGCACGTATGCGTTCCCCGAGGCCTACGCTTCAGGGTTTATTCTGCTGGACTATCGCATACGCAACGTAAGCGCGCGCACTCTGCGAAAAGTCTACATTGCAATGTTCTCCGATCCCGATATTCTTGCTGCGGGCGAATCGGGAGATGCAGGGTCACTCGATGACGGCAACCGATACGATCCAGAGCGGACGATGATGATTCAGTATGACGACACGACCGATGCCGACGTTAATGGCCCCGGTATTTTCGCCATTCGAGTCGTCAAAACCCCGGTACCGCTGGATCAGCTTCGAGTTACATTTGCCAACTTTGAACGTACTTCAGGTGGTGACCCGAACCTCGACAGCGACAAATACGGACTGATGTCATCGGGCACCATTAGTGCGGAGTCCGATCATCTGGACGACTGGCGAATGGTTATCTCGTTCGGTGACTTGTTAAACGACGGCTTTGAAATTCGCCCGGGTGAGGAGTTGCCCATTACGGTGGCTTTCATTGCGGGTCAGAGTATTGCTGTCGGGCGTGACAACGCGCGCTTCGCCCGTACAATGTACCTGAATGATTTCAAAGGGCCGTCAGCCCCTGACGTACCGCGCTTCTCACTGGACATTTCCAGCAGCAGCGTTATGGTACGCTGGCAGAATAATTCGGAGGCCTCTATCGATGCCTTCACCAAGGCTGCCGATTGGGAAGGTTATATCATCGAAAGGTCAACGGATCAAGTCAGTTGGCAAACGATCGCCGCCTATGACCGCATTGACACACTTCAAGGTGAGTTTGAGTGGCAGAATTTTAATCTCGGCATGCCATCTCTTTGTGGTGGTCAGCATCCCAATGAGTATTGCTTTGAGGACACGGGGCTGATTCCGGGCCACACGTACTATTATGTGGTGCGTTCCTTCGATCAAGGCTATCCCGGTGCCGGAATTCTGTATTCAGGCCGATCAGGCAACACAAAGGCGGCGCCGATCGCATTGACTGACTCTACCGGAGCACCGCAGGATCTGAGTGCTGTCTACGTCTTTCCGAATCCGTATAAAGGAAGTCACTCGGGCGAAGAACAGGGGCTTGATAACCCGGCTTCGCCCGGCATCACCTATTTTCCGCGTCAGCTGTTTTTTAAGGGACTGCCGGCAAACTCCAGCCCCGGGAAATGTGTGATTCGCATTTTTTCGCTCGGCGGTGATCACCTTGCCACCATCGACCACACCAGTGGCACGGACCTGAATCGATGGGACATGATGACCAGCGGCCGTCAAGAAATCGTTAGCGGCATCTACTACTACACTGTGGAGTACGAAAAGCCTTCCGGAGGAACCGATTTCAAGATTGACAAATTTGTGGTGCTGAAATGAGTCATACAACCATCAACACCCATCACATGCACGGAACAGGTCTCCTGAAGACATCGCTGCTGTTCATTGCGTGTATTTTGACATTCACGCTGATCACCAGCTGTGGAGACGAGCGCGTGGTTCCCGCACAAGATCCCGATCCGGCCCATACCGAGACCATCGTTCTCTGGACGGACCAAATGTCCGGCGGCAACCAAATTTCTGCGTCCTTCACTGTGGATGACAATCTCGCTCCCATCGTGCAACCGGGAACAGATCATCCTGCGCGACTCACGGTGGTAGGATACATCACACCGGACGCCGACATTATTCGTTACGAAGAAATTCGATTTGACTCATTGCCCTACGTTAACGGCAAGGTCATCACCTACCAAAGTATTCTCGAGGCTCTGCAGGAGCGGCTCGACAGCCTGTTCAGTATTGATACCGCGTTTGCGGCACACGGGTGTTCCACACTGGTTTGCTCGTCCTGTCCCTGTGCGATCTACACGGATTCGGTCTGGTGTGACATTGACACCTGTGGCTCCGCCGGGCTTCGTGCAGCGGTCCAGATCGACACAGCCATCTACATGGATACACTTTCGGTTTGGCTGGGCGAGAAGGCCCGTCTCGAAGCAGAGCGGGATCAGAAGGCAGCGCTCGTGGACAACCGGTACCGGCTTGCACTCTGGTTCGACGATCCGAATGCCAGCCCAGTTTATCCCGAGGCTGTGTTTGCCGGGTTGGACAGTCTCGAGAATCAGCAAATATATCTCGCCGAAACCGATACGACGTCCAACCGAAAAGGTCGTGGGTTCTCGCTTAACATGGATAACATCCGTGCCGCTGACCCGCTGCCAGAAAATCTCGGCTTCACTTATGAAGTGAATTGGACAACCTGCTTCGCGGGTTCGACAAATCCCTGTCTCAGCCCCGGTACGCATACCATCTATGCTCGCCTGAGCGGAGCGGCTGCAACATGGGTTACCGGCACAATTGTTCTCGTTTATGCAGGAGAGAGACCATGAGATCCACCAACCATCTTGTGTTCGTCATGGCTTTCGCGTTCGGCGTGCTGATTGCGGCGTCAGGAACGGCGCTGGCCGTTGAAAAAGTTGGTACGACATCGATGCAAGTCCTGAAGCTCCCGTACGGTGTGCGCGGAATTGCAATGGGTAATGCCGGCACCGCCTCTTCAACAGATGCAGAAGCCGTTTGGTGGAATCCGGCCGCGTTGACGGATCTCCGGGCTCCAAATCTGATCGTTTCTCAGATTAACATGCCGGCCGACATTCAGTTGAACTCGCTTGTCTATGCTCAGCAGATCAATGACATTAGTTCGTTTTCCCTGCACGCCATCAATCTGTCGACGGATGACATGCCGGTGCGAACTTATGAACGTCCGGAAGGTACGGGTGAGAATTTCAGCGCATTTGATTTCGTTGCCGGCGGTTCTTACGCTCGGATGCTTACCGACAAGTTCAGCCTGGGTGGAAATCTTCGATTCCTTTATAGTGGTCTGGAAGACGAAACCTATAGTGGATTCGGAGTTGATTTGGGCACGCTTTACAAAACATCTCTGCGTTCACTGAGACTTGCAATGGCTATCCAGAATCTTGGCCCGGATGTTTCTTATTCTGGAACCTACCTTGACTATCGTAATGTCCGCCGCAACGGGGAACTACTCGAAAATGAATTTGACGGAGCACGCCTGCCGACCACCTTCAGGCTCGGAGTTGATTTCGACTTTTTCGAGATGTTTGGCATCCCCGCGCCCGAAACCGAGACAGCCAGAATGTCGATTGAGATGAATCATCCCAACGACAATAAGGAACGGTTGAATCTTGGCGGAGAGTACGGGATTCGCGATCTCGTTTTTCTGCGCGCAGGTGGAAAGTTCGGTTATGACGAGGAGAGCTTTTCCGCAGGATTCGGACTCAAGATCCCTGTCTCCAGTTATAAACTGAAATTCGATTACGCTTATTCGCACTGGGGGCGGCTCTCCGAGGCTGCCGACGGTTTCAGTGATCAGGCCCATCGCATGCAGCTCGGTTTCGATCTGGGCACGCGCAATTCAGCCGACGCCACAAAGTGAGAGCGCCCATGAACAATCTCTTCCATATTTTGTCACAGCAAGGACGCGCTCTCGCGATGGCACTGGTCACGTTCCTCGTCGCCCTGGTTGCCGTTTCCGGATGCAAAGTTAGCGACGAAGGCACTCCGCTTGCCAATAGCATTCCCACTGTGGGATTCACATCAATCCCATTGGAAAACGACACGGTTAATCACTACATCAATGTCCGCTGGGCCGGCAATGACGCGGACGGATACGTCGCTGCCTATCGCCTGTCGATAGACAATGTTCTGGTAACGGTCACTTCATCAACTGACACGACGATTGCTTTTCCTTCACCCGTTGATAGCGGTCAGGCCTTTCATTCTATCTCCGTGATCGCTGTGGACAATGAAGGGCAGGAATCACCGCCGGCTACCCGTTCATTCTATACGGTAAATTACCGTCCATCAGTTGCCTTTTTCGATGAGGGTACCATCGATCCGGGAGCGACTGCGGCCCCCGGATTCCGCGTTACTATATCGGGACGTGATCCGAATCCATCTCTTCTCTACTATTCTCTCAAAATCGACGATGGAGTATGGAGTCCTTGGGTAACCGATTCTACCATCATGTTCGCGAATCTGCGGCTCCATTCTACGGAAGCCGACCAAACTGTGATCGGATCGGACGATGATGGCGATGGAAGCGTCGATGAAGAGCGAGAGAATGAGTTCGACGATGACGGCGATGGCCGGATTGACGAGGACACTAACGGACTCTACCCTGAGGGAGTATCCGTTCTCTCGAACTCCGCCCTGACCGCCGGAGCACATACCCTCTACGCGAAGGTGAAAGACGCGGGAGACGCCGAGAGCGATTCTATTTCGCGCGAGTTTACTATTGATGTCGATGCACGAGCGGTTATGGACTCAACAGTGGCCGCACTGTATGGAACGACTAACTACTATCCTGATGGTTCGATGTACTACAATCCTCAGGGCAGTGTCGAAACCAGACTGGCATTCATAGCGTCTTTTCCCGCCGGCACTTCTGGCGAAGTGAATGCATACCGCTACTATTTCGGATCCGATACAGTGGGCAGCGATTGGCTTTCAACCGGAACATTCGTGTTCACTGCATTGCCTCCCGGGGATCATGTCGTACGCGTCATGGCTCGAGATGTTGCGGGCAACTTGACGGCCAATGAGGTCGAATTCACGCTCCACCTTGTCGAGCAAGATCTTTCACGGAAGATCCTGCTTGTTGACGAGTCTCAACAACGCGCTCTGACCGTTGAAGATTCTGTGGATGCATTCTATACCTACATGCTGGAAGGTTACGACGTAACTACTGTAGAGTTTGTTGAACGTGGTGCATATGTTTCACCGCTTGACCTCAGTGACAAAGGACTGATGGTCTGGCACAGTGAGGACATTGATGACATTCGCTTTGCTTCATCTGAGCGAATCATGTCCGAGTTTTTAGGAAAGGGTGGACGGGTCATCATCTCAGGCCGCGACTGGGTGAAGTCGCTGACAGGACTCCCCGGCGGCGGCGATACAGCACGCTACTTCGAAGAGGGAATGTTCGGTTATGACTATCTGAAACTAATCAGCGCACGCCGGCCTACCTTCAGGCAGGGATCAGATGGTATTACGACTGGATTTGAAGGGGTTGCACCCTGGAACATCTCGGCTGGAATAGATACAGCTCGCCTGCCCATACCTGGCAGCTGGGGCAACCGCCTTTCCGGCTGCTGGACTTTCCAGCAGCAGGGCCAATGTGAGGTCATTGGCCGTATGACCGTTGCCGACCCTGCCGACCCGCGCCAAGCGTTCTACGATCACCGTACGGCGGTATACGCATATCGACTCGGGTTCAGAGTCGTTGCCTTCGGTGTCCCGCTGTACTTCTGTGAGCGCGAATCTGCAAGAGATATGATGGACATGATCCTGCCGGTAATGCTCGAGGGGTTGAACGAGGCAAATTAGTTTCTGTAAGTGCTTGAGCGAGAGGCCTGTCCTTTGGGGCAGGCCTCTCGCCTCTCCAGATTGAGTTTTGCCGGACCTCATGTGTCTTCCGGGAATTGCCGTGAATACCGATGCAGTCGACAGTGGAACCGACTTCGGTCGAAGTCATGTTAACCTTATGTGGAGTGAGCGTAAGCTATTAGTCTCTCCGTACGCTAAGGAGGCATGAAAGTAGCAGGGTCTGAACAAACGTCTGTAGCTGGTGCCACCCAACCATGCGAATCTCAGTATCTTGCCGTAATTCGGCCTGATAACTTTTTTCATACAACGGCAACTGAATGTAGTATTCACTTGACTTACAGTAACCTCGGGTCGTAACTTATGGGTCAGTAATGGTTTCAGAGACTCCGGCTTTGAAGCGAGCCAGCAGCCTCTGTTCAGCCCCGGCAATGGTCCGTTGCCGGGGCACTCTTTTGTGTTGAACTTAAAACTTGACCCCACCTGTCTAATTTGTGAAAAAAAGCACAATCTCGGGAACTGTGCAGGGTTTCACGGGTGTAATCACTGATTCCTCATATACGGAGATTTGACGTGATCGAGACTTTGACTCAAACTGGTGATAGACACCACATTCTTACGAACGGAACGAAACCGGCTACTTATGACGAGGCGCTGAAACGCGCAATCGCTGCTCTGAAATGTATCAAGTCGGGAGATACGATCCTGATAGGTTCCGGCTGCGCTGCGCCTCAGGTGCTTATCGATGCCCTTGTCGCCAGAGCCCCGGAGTTGCACGACGTGGAAATCATCCACCTAATGACTTTTTCCAAGGCGCCATACACCTCCGCAGAGATGGCACCTCACTTTCGACAGAATTCATTCTTTACCGGTAGCAATGTCCGCAAGGCCGTCAACGAAGGCCGGGCCGACTTCACGCCGATTTTCCTAAGTGAGATTCCACGACTGTTCACGAACGGCCAAAAGCCGATTGACACAGTGCTCGTGCAGGTGTCACCACCGGATCGGCACGGGTACTGCAGTCTTGGCGTGGACTGCGCGGTCACACTTCCCGCTGCCCGAGTTGCCAAACACGTCATCGCAGTCAGCAACCCGCAGATGCCGCGCGTACACGGCGAGAACTTTATTCACGTGTCGCGAATCGATGAGTTGATTGCATATGATTGTCCACTCCCCGAGCTGCCGCGTGTGACGATGACAGACCTGACCGCCCGCATTGGAGAAAATGTCGCATCTCTTATACCCGACGGAGCCTGCCTGCAACTGGGTATTGGGGGTATTCCCGACGCAGTCCTGCATTATCTACACGACAAGAATGACCTCGGAATGCACACCGAGATGTTCTCGGATGGTGCGGTTGAACTGGTCAACAGGGGCAACATAAACTGCCGTGCCAAGAACTTCCACCCGGACAAAATGATCGCGTCCTTTGTGCTGGGTACGCATGAGCTGTTCGACTTTGTTAACTCCAATCCAATGGTCGAGTTTCATCCGCTTGACTGGGTAAACGATCCGTTTCTCATCGCACGAAATGACAACATGTGTGCAGTGAATTCCGCGATTCAGGTGGACCTCACCGGGCAAATCTGTGCCGACTCCATCGGCCATTCCATCTTCAGCGGTATTGGCGGGCAGGTTGACTTCATCCGCGGTGCGTCACGTTCGAAAGGCGGAAAACCGATTATAGCATTGCCATCCACTGCAAAGGACGATACAATTTCCCGCATCGTTTTTGAACTCGATCCCGGTGCCGGTGTGGTGACCAGCCGCGGTGATGCGCACTATGTTGTGACGGAATTTGGTGTGGCCTACCTGCATGGTAAATGCATCCGGGAGCGTGCCAATGCACTGATCGAAATCGCGCATCCCAAGTTCCGCGATGAACTGCGATCAGATGCCAAGCGTGTCAACCTCATCTGATAGCGCGCAATAAAATGAGATAACAGAAAAGCCTCCGTGACGGAGGCTTTTCTGTTATGTTTTTCTAATGATGCTTACTTGAGCAGGACTAACTTCTGGGCGAAGTGACGCGCCCCCAGATCGAGCCGGGCAACATAAACGCCGGAGGCAAAGCCTGTGGCGTTCCAATTCAAAGAGTATTCACCGGCGGCAGACATTTGATCGGTAAGTGTGGTGACTGTTTCACCTCTGAGATTGAAGATTCGAAGGATAACATGGTCAGCTTCGGGCAGTGAATAACGAATTTCAGTTGACATATTGAAAGGATTGGGATAGGCGGCGTCCATTCCGAATTCGGTTGGCTGAACCGCAGGTGGCCGTTCCGCACCGACAGCATCTTCGACGACAGTCACCCGGTGTCCTGCTGCCGTGGGAACGATCCCGGTTAGCTCGGGATAGTCCTCGGCGCACATGGCCATGCCGTCCGGATAGTAAACGCAGACGTCGTAAGCCGCATCTCCGTTCAGCACAAAATAGCTGTTCAGGCCGTTGCAGCCCACGTTTCCCTGGTTAAGCTCCGAAACACACAACACGTCGTCGGTACCATGAGGATAGATCTCTACGCGCGTATGCCAGCTGTCCCTCGCTCCATTCGTGCCTCGGACTTCAACCTCAAGCCGGTTGCTCAGGCGACTACTGAAAAGGTTGTTCCTCCACAGCTGGTTTGGAGCACCGCCGAGCGTGATGAATAAATCGAGATCACCATCGCTGTCATAATCGCCCCATGTTGCGTAGCTGTCGTGAAGGCCCTCCATGCCATACTCACCGGCCACGTCCGTAAACCATGCATCCGTATCTGTCAGGCTGTCACACCGGAAAAACTGATTGGGATTCTGAGGACTGCTGCCCTGCCGCTGCACATAGAAGTCATAG